>MHGA01000008.1:2366-2884 GCA_001804415.1 Candidatus Aquivivens invisus | reverse complement strand
CCGGTGGCGGGGCGCGGAGGTGGGGGGATCATCTCACCCCGGCTTCCTTCAGAATCTGCGGCACGAGGTCTTCCCAGCCCAGGGCGTACAGATGCACGCCATCGGCGACCCCGCGCACCGCGCGGATGAGCTCGGCCGTCACGGTCACGCATTCCCGACGCGCATCGCCTGAGCGCTCAAACCGGTTGATGAGCTCCTCCGGGACATGGATGCCCCAGACGTGCTCATTCATGTACCGGGCCATCTTCGCCGACTTGACCAGCAGAAGGCCCGCCAGCACGGGCGACCGAGCCGGCACCGTCCCTGCTGGCGACCGAGCCGGGACGATCCTCTCCGGCGAGGGAGTGTCGACAGCCGCGGGGCTGCCGACCGAGGAAGTGCCGCCAGCCGCTGGGCTGGCGGCGTTGCCGAACCCGCGGGCGCGATCCATGAACCGTCGCAGTGTCTCGATGTCGAAGACCGCCTGGGTCTGAAAAAACTGCGCCCCGCCGTCGACCTTCGCCTTGAATTTTTGCATC
>MHGA01000008.1:0-2335 GCA_001804415.1 Candidatus Aquivivens invisus | reverse complement strand
CCGCCGCGCCGAGACACAACCTCGGCGCCCCGCGCAGCTCCTTGCCGGCCATGTCGCGGCCTTGCGTCAGGCCCCTGGCCGCCTGCATGAGGGCGGCGGAGGTGATGTCAAAGACCGGCTTGGCCTCAGGATGATCGCCGGCTTTCGGATCATCGCCGGTGAGCAGCAGGACATTGCGAATGCCCAGGATGTGTGCACCCAGCACGTCCGCCTGGAGGGCGAGGCGATTGCGATCGCGGCAGGTCATCTGCAAAATCGGATCAACCCCCGCATCCAAGACGGTCTTCGCCACGGCCAGCGAGCAGGCGCGCATGATCGCCCCTGAGCCGTCCGTGACGTTGATCGCATCGACCAACCCCTTCACGCGCTCAACCGCCGCCTCGATCTCGGAGAGGTCGGTCCCTTTCGGCGGATTGACCTCCATCGTCACGAGAAACGACTTCGCGCCTAGCTTCCGTTCGAAGCGCTCGCCTTCAGGAAGATTCATGAGAGGGTTGTTGGTGTTGGAGTTTATACGCCTCGATCGTGTTCTTCATCACCATCATGACGGTCACAGGGCCGACCCCGCCGGGGACGGGCGAGATGAATTTGGCGCGCGCCGTGGCCTCGTCAAACTCGACGTCCCCCACGACCCGGCCGCCCGCCACGTTGATCCCCACATCGATGACGGTCGCGCCCGGTTTGATCCACCGCCCTTTGATCAGCTCCGGCTGCCCCACCGCCACGACGAGCAGATCCGCCCGTCGGATATGGTCCTCGAGGTGGCGCGTCCCGATGTGGCACACCGTCGTGGTCGCGAGCTTGTCGAGCAGGAGCATGCTGACCGGCCGGCCGACGATCTCGCTATGGCCGACCACCACCGCCTCCTTCCCCTCGACGGGTTCCTGGGTTTCTTCGATGAGCCGCATGACCGCCAGGGCCGTGCACGAACCAATCCGCGCCCGCGCGAAGAATCGCCGCGCCGAGTTCTGCGGATGGATCCCTTCCACATCTTTCCGGGGATCGATCAGCGCCGAGACGCGCTGGGGATCCACGCCGGGCGGCAGCGGCTGGTGGACAAAAATGCCGTGGACGGCGGAATCGTCATTCCAACGCCGAATCACCTCATCCACCTGTGGCTGGGTGGCGTTGGATGGCAGGCATTCGCTCCTGGAGAGGCCGCCCCCGACATCGATATCGAGAGCCGCCGCGGTCTGTTGCTGCACGAGCCAATAGAGCTGAGATACCTTGGTGTCGAAATACAGGACGCGAAGCGACGGGCGAGGATGCAGCGCGGCCGCTTCCTGTTGAAGCGCCTGTTTCATCTGCTCAGCGATGCGACGGCCGTCTAATCTCGTGGCGGTCATGGGCGTGGCAGGCACGGGCGCAGGACTACCGTTGCGATCGAAGCCGCCGCCTGACGGAGACGGCATAGGCTGGGTTGCCGAGCCAGGCGAGGTTGGTCCGGATCAACGCGGAGGCTGATCGCTGGGCCGCCACCGCCAACGCGAGCGCGCACTGGAGGTCTGACTGAAAGCGAGGCTTGATCGCTCGACGGGCCCGGCGACATGCGCGTTCAATCGTGCGCGAGTTGACGAACACCTGCACTTGCAGCGCGGTCGCGGCGGTGAGTAATCGCTGAAACGCTCGGGGGTTCTTGCCCCGCGTGGCGTCGATCACCTTGGCAAACGTCTCCGCGTCCCGCTGAATCAGCCCCGCGCAGGCGCGTCGAATCCGCCGAAGCCGTCGTGCCGCGCGGGGCGCAGGGGTGAGTTTCTCAAGGAGGGCCGCGGACAGGGCGCCACTCAGCGCCGCCAGGCTCCCACCGCCGATCCACGAGCCGCGTCTGGCCGTTTCATCGAGGAACTGCTCAATCGATTCAGACACCCGGTTCCCTTTCCCAACGATTTGCCCGTCAATAAGTTATTATAGGCGAATTGTTTCCCGCATTCAACCCGCCCAATCGGGCACCAAGCAGCAAGCAGCAAGCAGCAAGTGACGAGTGACAAGGGTCGTGTAGCGACTCAAAAGGTTGCGGTTGCGAAAGGCGTTTCGTCAAGGAACACTCAGGCGCCAACTCCGCGAACGTCCTCTGCGTAGCGGTTCCACGTGCCCTTTGATCAGCCATTCAGCGTGGCACCATTTTTGCGGAGCGGAAAAGTGGATGGGTGGGAGGGTGGTTACTTTGGGCTGAAGTCAGCCAGAAGCGTGCTCCGCCGCAGCGAGGCGACGGCTGTGTGGAGCGTGCGATCCGCGGTGATGAGGTGGGCGTCCAACTCTTTCGCCAGAGCCAGATACGCGGCGTCGTAGACGGTCAAGCTCCAGCGGGCTGCGAGATCAACGGTCGCATGAAGCA
>MHGA01000007.1 GCA_001804415.1 Candidatus Aquivivens invisus | reverse complement strand
CTTTCTCGATCATTGTGGGACCCGGTTGACCAACTCAAGGAGGTCGAATCGACTTGACAGTGCGCAGCCTTTCATAGATGGGGGGATCATCGCGCGTTCGCCGCCGTCTGGCCGCGGGCCTGCTCGACCAGCTGCTTAAAAGCGCGCCCTCGCTCTTCGAAGTTGCGAAACATATCAAAGCTCGCGCACGCGGGGGAAAAGAGCACCGTGTCCCCCGGATGCGCCAAGGCCATGGCTTCCTCAAACGCCTCCTGCAGCGAGTGGCATTCGCGGCTGGGCGGCGTGCCGTTGAACAAGGTGCGCAGACGGTGGCGGGCCTCGCCCAGCAACACCAGCCCCCGAATGCGTTTCTGCGCGAGGGCATCTTTCAGCACGTCGAAATCCATCCCTTTATCCCGCCCACCGAGAATCGGGACGATCCCGTCCCGGCAACGCTGGAGGGCATAGAGCAGGCTGTCAGGTGTCGTGGACTTGGAGTCATTGATGATCTGGACCCCCCGAATGGTTCCCAGATGCTCCAAGCGATGCTCCAATCCGCGAAACTCTTTCATGACTTGCACGGCCAACGGATCCGGGACCCCCGCCAGGCGCGTCACCTGGAGCACGGCCTGCCAGGTTTCCGGGAACAGCCGGCACGTGGCGCGATCCAGGGTGAAGGCTTCCGGATTGTCGCGGTTCTCTCCAAACCAGATCCGCCGGCTGACCAGGCGTCCGCCCACGGCCACCACCTCGTGATCCCGACCGTTGAGCACGGCAGCGTCTTGAGGGGTTTGCCTGGCGAAGAGCCTTGCCTTGGCTTCAATGTAACTGCGGCGGTCTCGATGACGGTCAAGATGATTCACGCCCAGGTTCAGCAGCACGCCGATCGCGGGATGCAAGGTGTCGCACCGCATCAGTTGAAAGGAACTGACCTCAAGGACCACGACCGTGTCAGTCCTCACCAGCGGAAGGATCTGCGTGAAGGGAATGCCGACATTGCCACAGGCGATGGCTGATCGTCGCGCGCTTGTCAGGACTTGCTGGATGAGCGTGACCACCGAGCTTTTGCCATTCGTGCCGGTTACCGCGATGATCGGTGCGCGACAAAATCGAAACGCGACCTCGATTTCGCTCATGATGGGTACGCCCTGACGCATCGCCCACTGAAGCGGCACCGCAGACTCTGGAACGCCCGGACTCACCACCACCACCTCGCAGCCCCTGAGCTGCTGCGTGGTATGACCGCCGAGTTCGATCCCCTCAAGCCCGACATCGCGCAACTGTTGCGCGCGCTGGCGGGTGGCGTCCTCGTCGCTGTGATCCGTCACCTGGACACGGCAGCCCAGACCCGCGAGAAACGTGGAGGCCGCCAATCCGCTCTTGCCCAAGCCCACCACGAGCACACGCCGGAGGCGCCAATCGACCCCAAACCGATCCACTCTGTGGGTCATGAGTTCGCCAGGGCGCTCCAGCCCAGCGCGGCTAACAGACTCCCGATAATCCAGAAACGCACCACGAGTTTCGGCTCCGGCACCCCGCCGACATGAAAATGATGGTGGAGCGGGGCCACACGAAACACCCGACGGTGATTGCCGTAGCGGTACGAGGCGACCTGGACGATCACGGAAACCGCCTCGGCGACGAAGATCCCCCCGATCACCACCAGCGCCACGGCGGCGTGAGACAGCAAGGCCGCCGTGCCCAGCGCCCCTCCCAACCCAAGCGACCCGACATCCCCTAAAAAGACCGACGCCGGATAGCTGTTGAACCACAGAAAGCCGGCGCACGCCCCCGACAAGCCGGCGCACCACAGCGCCGTGAGACGGTCGGGAGAGGGCCGCAACATCAACCAACCCCCCAACAGCCCAAAGGCCACTGCCAAACATCCTGCCGCCAACCCATCCATCCCATCGGTGAGATTCACCGCGTGGGCGCAGCCGGCCACGACGACCATGGCCAGGGGAATCCAGAGGAGACCCGGCTCGACGGACCGAGAGGTCCAAGGGATCAGCACGCGTTGGGACGCCGGCACCAACCGGCTGAGCAGCGCCCCGATCGCCGCCCCGATCGCCAGCGCCACCAGCAACTTCATCATCAACGAGAGTCCTTTGGCGTTGGGGGAGCGCAGTTTCAGCCAATCATCCACCAACCCCAGCAGGCCGAGGCTGAGCGTCGCCCCGCACAGCAGCCACCCTTCCCACCGCGCGAACCCGCCCCACACCGCAGCCGTGATCACGGCAACCCCCAACACGAAGATTCCCCCCATGGTGGGGGTTCCCTGCTTGGTTTGTTGCATGGGCAAAAGCGGCGGACAGTCTTCGTAGCGAAGAGGCTGAATCCAGCGGCGGGTGACCAGCGCTCGGATGGCCAGCGGACCCGCAACCATGCAGGACACCGCACTCAGCAGAAACACGAGACTCCACTCACCCATGGGAACGACCGAGCGCTTGCAAGCAGGAGGTCACACGCTCCAAGCGCACCTGCCTTGAGCCCTTGATCAGAATCCCATCCCCGCTGCGAATGCGGGATGGCAACGCCGTCAGGAGATCCTCGACCGTGCGATAGATTTCGGTGGTCAGAGGACGCCGCTCCGAGGCCCCGCGGGCGATCATCTCTGCAAAATCCCCCACCGCCAGCAACACGTCGATGCCGGAGCGCGCCGCCAGCTCTCCGATCATGTGATGGGCCTTCGACGCCGCTCCCCCAAGCTCCAGCATATCTCCGGCAATGAGCACCTTCCGCGCGGTGTCCAGCTCTCCCAGCAACTCCAGGGCCCGAGCGAAGGACAGGGGATTGGCGTTATAGCAGTCGTTGATGATCGTAAACCCGTTGCATCGAATCAGCTCGGAGCGCATGGCCGGTGGCGGCATCGCTCGCAAGCGATCGCGCACCGACTCGAAGGACACGCCCAAGGCTTTCAGGCACGCCAGGGCGGCGAGGGCATTTTCCACGTTGTGAAATCCCCGGAGCGGGAGAAAGAGCTCCCCCGGCGTCCCGCGCAGACGCAGCGACAACCCGTCAGCCTTCCGGTGCGTCTCCACCACTTGCACGCCGCACTGATCCGAGGCCCCAAACGTCACCAGCGTCATGCCGGGGCGGATCCTCGATTTCGCCTCGAGGAGCACGTCCAATTGGTCGCCGGGGATGATCGCAGCACCTTGCGGGTCAAGCGCCTCCAGCAACGAGAGTTTCTCGCGGCGAACCGCCTCCAGCGATCCGAAAAATTCCAAATGCGCCGGGCCGATATTCGTCACGACGGCCATCGTCGGCTGGGCGAGGCGGGCTAGATAGGCGATCTCGCCCGGATGATTGGAGCCGAGCTCCACCACGGCATACCGGTGGGTGGGTGCCAGGCGCAGCAGCGTGAGCGGAAGCCCGATGTGGTTATTTTCAGTCCCCTGCGTTTTCAACACCGGCTCATCCTCGCTGAGGAGGTGCGCGATCAGGTCTTTCGTCGTCGTCTTCCCGCAAGAGCCGGTCACCGCGATGAGGGGAATCGCAAACCGGCGACGGTGAAACGCTGCGAGATCTCCCAATGCGTTCGTCGTGTCTTGAACCACGATGGTAGGAATGGCAGACGGGGTGGAGGGCCGCTGCGAGACGATCAGGCAGGCGGCTTGGCGATCGATGGCCTCCTGCAGAAAGGCATGGCCGTCGAATCGGGGGCCCCGGATCGCGAGAAACGCCTGCCGGGGCGCCAGCCTTCGAGAGTCGATCCCAATCCCGTTGACCGCCTCGGAGCCATTGCCGACGACCAACGTCCCCTGAGTGGCCTCCAGGAGTTGGTTCACCGTCCAGCCCGGCATCTCACCCCCCGCGCGCAGAGAGACAGCAGCCTGCTGCTGACCGCAACGCACGTCGAGCGTCCGCCGACGGTCAGGGCACCGCAACGACTTTGGTGAGTTTGGCACAAAAACGCTCCACCACATCCCGGTCTGAAAACGGCACCGTGATGTGGTTGAAAATTTGATACGCTTCGTGACCTTTGCCGGCGATGAGCACGGCGTCGTCAGGCTGCGCCATCGAAAGCGCCCACGTGATGGCCTGTGCCCGATCGGCCTCGATGCGAAAGGCGCGAAAGGCCGGCACGAATCCTGTTTTGATCTGGCGGATGATCGCGATTGGATCCTCGCTGCGCGGGTTATCCGACGTCAGCACGACGTCATCCGCCAGCAGACTGGCCAACTGCCCCATCTCCGGACGTTTCGTCCGGTCCCGATCCCCGCCGCAGCCGAACACGACGATCAACCGACCGCGAACCAACTCGCGAAGCGACAGCAGGACGAGCCGCAGCGCGTCCGCGGTGTGGGCGTAATCCACCACCGCCAGAATCCCCGCCTCATTGGCCACCCGCTCCATCCGGCCGGGGACCTGCAGGAAATTCCCCACCCCCTGCTGAATCGCGCTGACAGGCATGCCGACGGAAAGGCTGGCCGCACAGGCCGCGATCACGTTGGCCACATTGTGCCGGCCCACCAAGGGGCTGCTCAACGGAAAGGTCCCCCAGGGAGAATCCACGACCAGGCTGGTCCCTTCCCAGGTGCAGAGGATGTGCCGGGCCCGCACCCCTGTGACGGATCGGTCGGCACCCTCTCCCCGTGCCTCGTCGAACACCTCCGGGTGGTAGGGAACGAGCCGCGCCTCACCGCCCCACTGAGCGGCCAGCTCAGGCAGGAGGGCGGCGCCATCCGGATCATCGGCATTGATCACGGCTTTCCCCGTCGAGCGCAGGGAGGAAAAAATTTTCCGTTTGGCTTGCGCGTACTGCTCGCGGGTCTTGTGATAATCGAGGTGATCGGAGCCGAGATTCGTCCACACGGCCGCGTCGAATTGCACCCCGTCAATCCGATCTTGATCCAACGCGTGGGAGGACACCTCCATCGCGCACCAACCCAGCCGTTGCTCGACCATCTTGGCGAGCAGCCGTTGGAGCTCCAGGGCGCCTGGCGTCGTGTTCACAGACGGCAAGGTGCGTTCGCCGATTTGATAGGTGACCGTCCCCAGCAACCCCACCCCATGGCCGGCGGCTTCCAGGATGGATTTCAGCAGATAGGTCGTCGTCGTTTTGCCATTCGTGCCGGTGACCCCAATCACGCGGAGTCGCCTCGCCGGTTCGCCGTACCATCGTGCCGCGAGGACCGGCAGCACCCGCCGCGTATCCTGCACCACCGCCACCGCACATCGCGACGGGGCAGAGGGCAGTCGCTCCGCCACCACGGCGCTGGCGCCGCGGGCGATCGCTTCCTCAATGAACTCGTGCCCATCGTGATGCGGTCCTCGCACCGCCACAAACACCTCACCCGGTTGCATCAGCTTGGAATGGCACGACAGGCCGGTGACCGGCAACGGTGGAACCGTCTGAGTCGTCAGGCCGTCGAGGAGCTGTCGTAAGGTCATCATGGGACTTTTACCATCATGGCCGGCGAGCGGTGAGGGGAGAGGTCCCAGTAGCCGGCGAGCTGCTCGACCGTCCGCTTGAAAATCGGCGCCGCCACGACCCCGCCGAAATACAGAGGGCGCGGCTCATCGATCGACACCACCATGACAAACCGTGGATCAGGCACCGGCCCATAGCCAACGAAGGAGGCAACGAACAGGCTGTGGGAATAGCGGCCGGTCGGCTCAAGTTTTTGAGCCGTCCCGGTTTTACCGGCCACCGTGAGGCCCTGGATATTCGCCAGCCGGCCGGTGCCTGATGCCACGACACTGCTCAACATCTCGTGCAAGACGCCAATCGTTTCGTCACGCAGCAGCCGCTCGCGCGGCGCGGGTCGATGCTCGCGGAGGATCGTGCCCGACGCGGTTTGGATCCGCTGAACCAGATACGGTTTCACCTTCCAGCCGCCATTCGCGACGACCGAGGTCATGACCGCCAACTGGATCGGCGTCACCGCGACTTCCTGTCCGATCGGGATGATAAAGGGTGAGAGCTTCGACCACCTCGAGGGAGGAGCCGCGATCCCGCTCACCTCTCCAGGAAGCTCCAGCCCGGTTTTCTGCCCAAAGCCAAATCCTCGGATGTAACGATACAATGTCTCTGGTGGAAGTCGCTGGGCGGTTTTGGCCGTCCCGATATTGGAGGACAAGGCGATCACCTGGTGGAAGGTCAGCCATCCGTGCGGATGATGGTCATGGAGAATGTGCCGGCCGATGGTCTTGTAGCTGCCCTGCTCGCAGAACACCCGTTCATCCGGACGGACCAAGCGTTCTTCAAGCAGCGCCGCCGCCGTGACGATCTTAAACACGCTGCCGGGCTCGAACAGGTCGGTCAACGCGCGATTGCGACGCGACGCGGTCGGGACACGCCCCGGCTGATTCGGATCGAAGCTCGGAGAGGTCGCGATGGCCAACACGGCCCCCGTCTGAGGGTCCATCACGACAATCGTCCCGCCCTTGGCGCGAAATTTCTTGACCCCCCACGAGAGCGCGTCTTCGGCCATGCCTTGCACGACGCTGTCGAGCGTCAACACCACGTCGGCGCCGGGTTGGGGATCGACGTGGATGGTCCACGGGCCGATGAGCGTCTGCCCTCTGGCGTCCCGCAGCGTCGACTCCCATCCCGGACGTCCTCGCAAGACGCCGTCAAGCGCCAGCTCCAGGCCTTCAAGCCCTTGTTGGTCGATGTTGGTAAAGCCCACGAGATGGCTGGCCAGCGGCCCATTCGGGTAGATGCGTCGAGATTCCTCCACAACCCCGATGCCGTGCCGGCGTAAGGGCGCGAGCCGGCCCGCCGCCTTTCGGTCCACATGCCGCGCCAACCACACGAACCCTTTGTCCTTGCCCAGCCGTCGCTTGAGGAGCCCGGCATCCCGATCCACGATCGGGGCGACCACGCCGGCGAGGTACTCCCTCGAGCTCACCTGATGGGGATTGGCGAACACCGACGGAGCCCGCACGCTCGTGGCGAGGAGGCGGCCGTCTCGATCCAGGATGTTCCCGCGCGGCGCGATCAGCGTCTGGCTGATCCGATGTTGGGCGGCGGCGAGGCGAGCCAGCGGTCGCGATTGGAAGACTTGGAGGTAGAGGCACCGAACCCATAACACCCCGAAGAGACAGAGATACGTCGCGCACAAGAGGACGATCCGTTGATTCGTCGTCCGAGCGCCCTTAATCATCCGCAGCCTGCGCTACTTGCGTGTGCCCCAGCGCCGCGGGGAGCTCCACCCGTGCCGTAAAGGGGCTTCGTTCGTTCGCCATAACCTTCGCAAGATGCCGCGGGGCCTGCAAGGCCACGACATCCGTTTGCAGCCACTGCGTGTCGTTTTCGACACTGTGGATCTGGACCGCCTGCCGCCCTGCGGCGTAGGCCGACCGCCACACCATGGTGGCAGCGGCGACCTTCACGAAGCCCGTCACACCCAACAACCCAAGCAGAATCGCCCACCCACCACCCCATTGCTGATTGCTGATTGCTGATTGCTGATTGCTGAAATTCATGGTCGTTCCGCCGCGCGCAGTTTAGCGGATCGGCTGCGGGGGTTGGCGGCCGCTTCCTCCGCAGAAGGACGCACCGGTTTCTTCGTCAACACCCGCAAGCGTCCGGCTTGAGCCCCCTGCCGAAAGGCCTGCTTCACCAGGCGATCTTCCAGGGAGTGAAACGTCAGGATCGCTGCCCTGCCGCCTGGAGCGAGGATATCCGGAAGGACGCTCAGCAATTCCCGCAAGGCGCCCAGCTCATCGTTGACGGCGATGCGAAGCGCCTGAAAGATGCGGGTCGCCGGATGGATCCGCCTCGACGCCCCGCGAGGAACCGCCTCCTCAACCAGGCGCGCAAGCTGCAAGGTCGTGTCGAGCGGCTGGCGCTTGCGCGTCTCCACAATGCGCCGCGCGATCCGCTCGGCCCAACGCTCTTCCCCATAGTCTCGGAACAGGTCGACGAGCTGTCGCTGGGAGCTTTGGCGAATCAGCGAGGTGGCGGTCATCGGCTGGCGGAGATCCAGGCGCATATCGAGCGGGCCCTCCCTCGAAAAGCTGAATCCGCGCTGCGGATCATCGAGCTGGAGGCTCGACATGCCAAGATCCGCAAGGAGGCCGCCGATTCGCGCGCAGCCGAGTTGCGCGAGCACCGTGGGTAAATCCCTGAAATTGCGATGGACGTATGCCACCTTGGGCGCGAACTCGACGAGCCGGGCTTTTGCCGCCTCGAGCGCCTGCTCATCGCAGTCCATCGCGATCAACCGCCCGTCCGGCATGAGGCGCGGCACAATCGCTGCGCTGTGTCCCCCGCCCCCCATCGTGCAGTCCACAATGGTCATGTTCGGCTTCGGGGCCAGCCACTCCAGAACTTCCCGGAGCAACACCGGCGTATGCCGCAATGCGGAATTCGGAATTCGGCCCGCCCCGGCCTGTGCGTCGCTCGGCGGGCCGGGGAATTCGGAATGCTCCTTCGAAGTCTCGTCAGTCACCGTGAACACTCCTCTTGCCGCACCGATTTCATTCCGCATTCCGCACTCCGCATGCCGCATTTCGTGGTGCCATTTACTCCAAGAGGATCTTCTCGGCGACGTCTTCAAATTGCTGCTGGGACGTTTGGGAGAACTCCTGCCACTGCTCTTTCGCCCAGATTTCGATGCGCGTCGACACGCCGATGATCACGAGATCCTGTTTGATGTGGGCGAACTCTTTGAGATGTTTGGGAATCAGGAGCCGTCCCAACCGATCGAGATCGACTTCCACGGCCCCCGAAAAGAACAGCCGGTTGAATTTCCGGCCTTCCATTTTCGTGAAGGGGATTTGTTTGAATCGAGCCTCAACCGTCCGCCATTCCGGTTCGGGAAACACGAAGAGACAGCTATCGAGCCCCCTGGTCACAAAGATCGTCTCGATGCCGTTCGCGCGGAGGGTCTGCCGGAATTTCGCGGGGATGATGAGGCGACCTTTTCGGTCGATGGTGTGGCTGTATTCGCCGTAAAACATTGTTGCCCCACTTCCTCCCACTTCTTCCCACAGAAACGCTCAAACTATACCTGTTCCCTCCACACCTGTCAAGAGGAGGCGGCAAAAATTTTTACGCAAGATTAAGCGAAATGAAGTCGTTACGACAACGCGTGGGGATCGACGAGGAAAGGAAGAGGAAGGGCTCAAGGAAGACGGGTGAGTCGGCGAAGGTCTCGTCGGATCTGCCGGACAAGCGCCTGCGGATTCGGAAAGCGCCGTTCGTCCCTGAGATAGCGATGGAGCTCGATCCTGACCGATTGACCGTACAGCGTTCCCTGGAAGGTCGGCAGGTGCACTTCGCACACGAGCCCCGCAGACCGCGAGGTTGGCAGGAACGTCGGACGCACACCGAGATTCATGAGTCCGTCGTAGCGTCGTCGTCCGACCACCACCCCCACGTGATAAACTCCCCGAGGCGGTCGGAGCGTTGGTGCCAGTTGGATGTTGGCCGTCGGGAATCCCAATTGCGTCGCACGACCCGCCCCACGCACGACGACGCCGCTCAGCTCTGCGTCGCGACCGAGCAACTGCCGAGCCTCAGCGAGGGCGCCTCGTTGCACCAGCGTCCGAATACGGGAGCTGGAGATCGGCATCCCGCCGGCGCGCACCGCCGGCAGGGCGGTGATCCGCATCCCGCAGACCGCTCCGAGGCGGCGCAACAACGCCAGATCTCCGCGGCGATCCTTGCCAAAAGCAAACGCGCTCCCGACGACAATCCATCGGGCTCGAAGCCGCCTCCACAGCATCGACCGAACAAAGCCTTCGGGGCTCATGCGCGAGAACGCGGGCGTGAATCGAATCACCCAAATGAGCCGCGCCCCGCATGATTCGATCAGCTCAAGTCGCCGTTGAAGCGGCATCAAGGGACGTTGGGCATGGTGCGGGTCCAGGACCGTTTGGGGATCTGGATCAAACGTCACCGCCACGCTGGTGCCCCGCACCCGTTGAGCCAACCGCACCGTGGTGCGGATGAGTTGTTGATGGGCTCGATGGACGCCGTCGAACATCCCAATGGCGACCACAGCCCGAGGAGGGATGGTCGTCAGACGGTTACAGCCGATGAGGACGGGCATGGGCGATGGAAGCAACCGTCGAGGAAGGCTGAAGGGCGTTGCGAAGTTCGTCGAGGCCGGCGCTGAGGATCCACGAGAGCGGATGGGCGGTCTCGATCGTCCACGGGCCAACCGCCAATCGGGTCAACTGCGCGACGTGGCCGAGCGTCCCAAGGCGCTGCGCGATGGTCTCGGCCAGCGTGCGGATATACGTCCCTGAGGAGCAATCGATCCGGCAGCGGATGGTCTGCGGGCCCACGTCCATGAGCGCCATCTGGAAGATTTCCACTTGACGAGGCGCGACGGTCTTGGCCACCCCTCGACGGGTCCACCAATACATCGGCCGGCCCTGCACCTTCACGGCGCTGAACCGCGGGGGCGTTTGAAGCAGAGGTCCAGTCAGTGAGGTGAGGAGTGCTGCGACGCGGCCTCGATCCAACGGAGGGACCTCGGCCGTCTGCAAGGGCTTTCCCCACGCGTCCCCAGAGTCGGTCTGGAGGCCGAGTTGAATCGCCGTCTCGTATTGTTTGGGATACGCTTGGACGGCCCGCTGGTATTCCGTCGCACGCCCCACCAGGGTGACAAGGACGCCTTCCGCGATGGGATCCAGCGTACCCGCATGCCCGATGCGGCGGATCCCCAAGCGCCGACGCAGATGGTCGACCACGTCATGCGACGTCGGTCCTTGAGGCTTGTTGACGACCAGGACCCCTTCCAGCATCATGTCTGATTGAGTTGGTCGAGTTGCTTAGCCATGTCGATTGAGCCTTCAATGGATTCGTCAAATCGAAAGAGCAGCTGCGGGATGATTTTCAGATGGAGCCGCTTTCTGACCAGATTGCGCACATAGCCGCTGGATCGATCGAGCGCCTGTTGAGACCGATGCCGTTCGTCCGGCCCGCCCAAACAACTGTACCCCACCTTCGCGTACGCGAGGTCATTGGAGAGCTCCACCCGCGTGATCGTCACGAATCCGATCTCCGGATCCTTGAGCTCTCGTTGGAGAATCACCGCGATTTCCCGCTGCAACTGCTGATTGAGCCGTTCCTTCCTCGTCCCCAACATCTCACCGCCACTCCTGCTCTACCCGAATGAGCTCGATGAACCGATTGGTGTCCAGCCACTCAACGATCTGTTGAAAACAGCGCTCCACCGTCACTCGATCACCCCCGAGCGCCGCAATGCCAAGTGCCGCGCGCTGCCATTTGACGTTCGCGTCGTCCTCCGCGACGGCGATATGGAATCTGTTGTGGAGTTGATCCTTAAGGCTTTTCAGCACCGACCGTTTGTCCTTCAGGGACTGGGCGAACGGCAGATGCAAGTCAACGTGCAACACGCCGACGATCATGTCGTGTGGTGGCGGAGGCTTCGACTAACCATCTCCCCAAGCACGCCAGCGCGTCGAGCGGCTGAGGTTCGGCAGCCATCCGTTCAAATTCTTTGCGCACCCGCCCGCGATTGAGGCATCCCAGCAGTCCACTCGCCAGGGCGCGGGACATCTGGCGCTCGGTGTGCCGTTCCAGGCGCAGGTGGAATCGCGCCGCGAAGCGCGCCGCGCGCAGGATCCGACTCGGATCATCGACAAAGCTGTCGGGATGCAAGATCCGCAAGTGCCGTTTCTTCAGATCGCGCAAGCCATCAAAGGGATCCGCCAGCCTCCCAAACTGATCGGGACTCAGCGCCATGGCCATCGCGTTGATCGTAAAGTCACGGCGCCGCAGATCATCACGCAACGTCCCGGCTGACACGCGAGGGTACGCCGCCGGCTCACGATACGTCTCCTTCCGGCACGTCGCGATGTCAAGGCGCCTTCTCATCGCGCGCCGCGGAGCTCCGCATGGCAGTTCCAGGGTTGCCGTGCCGAACTGAGGATGCGACTGAACCGGCACCCCAAACGTTTCACCGAGGCGCTGAGCCAAGGCCATGCCATTCCCCTCAACGGTGACATCGACATCAACGGTTGAAACGATTCCCCACATCCAATCCCGCACGCAGCCGCCTACCGCATAGGCCTTCAGCTCGTGCGCGTCCGCGATTCGGCCGATGGTTTCCAACCCCGGCCTCACCGCCTCAGGAATCTTCACGATCCGTCGCTGTCGACCCATGGTCGTTGTTGTCTCGCCACCAGTCCGCTCACTGGTCACCCCGGCCCGCCCAGTGGATCGAGAGCCGGGGCGGGCTGGTCACTCGTTATGGTCTTGGATGGTACTGCTCGTGGACAGCCTTGAGCCTCGCACGATCCACCTGGGTGTAGCGCTGGGTCGTCGAGATGTTCGCGTGCCCCAGCAGCTCTTGGACCGTGCGCAGGTCGGCTCCCCGTGAGAGCAAGTGGGTGGCGAACGAGTGGCGAAACGTATGAGGCCCGATTCGCTTCGTGACGTGACTCGCCATCGCGTAGCGGCGCACCAACTGCCAGATGCGCTGCCGCGTCATGCGGGAACCCCCGCGGTTCACAAACAGGGTTGAGGTCGTCGATCCCTTCCGGAGCAGTTTCGGTCTCGCCTCATCCAGATATCGGCGAATGGCCTGCGCGGCGAAGGTGCCGACCGGCACCACGCGCTCTTTGCTGCCCTTGCCCAGACAGCGAAGAAATCCCACGTCCAGATTGACAGAGTTGAGTTCCAGCGAAGCCGCCTCGGACACGCGTAAACCTGCTCCATACAGCAATTCGAACAGGGCCATGTCGCGCACTCGCAGGAGCGCCGCCTCGTTGGCACGGATCCCCTGGCTCGTCTTAGGAATCGCAGCCAGCATCCGCTCGACTTCCGATTCGTCAAGCGTCTGTGGAAGCCGACGCCACAACCGTGGCGTTTGAATGAATTCGGTCGGGTTGCGCAGCATGAGCCCTTGGGCAACCAGGAATCGAAAGAACCCTTTCAGGCACGCCAGCTTCCTCGCCGCGGTGGATGCCGAGCGCTTGGACTCCACCAACCATTGGAGAAACGCCCGAATGGTCATCGGCCGGACTCGGCTCGGCTGGGCGATGCCGCGCTCCCGGCAGAACCGGGCGAACAACCGCAGGTCATCACGGTAGCTGGCGCTCGTCGTGGGGCTGACACCCCGCTCAAGCTGCAGGTGGGCCAGGAAGCTCTCAATCTGAGGTTGCATCCGTGATGATTTTTAACCGGTCTTCGACCTCTCGCCAGGACAAGACGCGATGGATCTGACGGCTCTGAACCTCCAGCCGCTGGCGAATAGCTCCGGCATCGGAGGGCATGAGGAGACGTTCGTGGATCTGCCGGTCGAGCGAGGCGCGCTCCTCGATGAGCGGATCCACCTCGGCCGCGAGATCTTCTTGCAGGAGCCCTTGAAGCACGCGCAATTCCTGAAGGGCCTCCGCGGAGTCTTTGCGCAGGCGCTTGAGGCTGAAGTCGCGATCCCCCAAGGTCTCCAGCAGCTCGGCGTTCCAGTAGTCAAACATGACGTAGTGCTTGCGATACCGGTCGAGCGGGGTGATCGCACGGGTGTAATCCTGGAAGTGGATGATCGGCGTCGGACGCGCGAGGGGCGTCTTGCGTTTGCGGACAAATTTCTTCTGCAGCGCCTCGCACCCACACAGAGTGACTAGTGAACTAGTGACCAGTGACCAGAAAAGGACACTCGCTAAGATTCCTTGAAACCACTCAAGTCGTTTAAGGCGCATTGCGCTTTCACCAGTCACTGGTCACTGACCACTGGCCACCGTTTTCGGAGGAGCTTCTTAAACTGCGCCTCATTGAGGATCTTGACTCCCAGGGCCTTGGCCTTCTGAGACTTCGAGCCGGGATTCGCTCCGGCGACGACATAGTCGGTGTGCCGGCTCACGCTGGAGGTTGCCTGCCCTCCCCGTTGCCGAACGAGGGCCTCGGCATCATGACGCGTCATGCTGCTCATCTCACCGGTGAAGACGAATGTCGCCCCATGGAGCATTTTCGATCCCTTGGACGCTTCTTGGGACAAGGTGACCCGGGCCTCGCGGAGCTTCTCAACCAGCCGCGTGGTGGAGGGATGGCTCATATGCGCGACGATGGCACGGGCCATCACCGGCCCGACTTCGTGGATGGCGCATAACTGATCCTCTGGAGCCGCCAGGAGCCGATTGATCGAGCGGAAGTGCTCGGCCAATACCATCGCCGCCTTCTCGCCGATGTGGCGGATGCCCAGGCCGTACAAGACGCGCGCCAACCCCCGTGTCTTGCTCGTCCTGATGGCTGAGAGCAGATTCTCGGCTTTCTTGTCGCCGAACAGCGCAAGCGCCAGGAGATTCGGTTTCGTCAAGCCAAAGATGTCCGCGACATCGCTGACCATTCCCTTGTCCACGAGCTGTTCGGCCACGACCTCGCCAAGCCCCTCGATATCCATCGCCCGCCGGCTGGCGAAGTGGATGAGACGTCGAACCCGTTGGGTGGGACAAAAGGGATTCACGCAGCGGTAAGCGACTTCTTCTTCCTTTTCCTTGGCGATGGCTCCCCCGCACTCAGGGCAGCGAGTAGGCACGCGGATCGGCTGCTCCTCCCCTGTCCGCTTGCTGTCGATGACCTTGACCACCTGCGGGATGACTTCGCCGGCCCGTTGGATCACGACCCAGTCGCCGATCTTCACCCCGAGTCGTTGGACCTCCTCGTAGTTATGCAAGCTCGCGCTGGAGATCGTGACCCCGCCACAGGCCACCGGCTTGAGTTTGGCCACGGGCGTGACGGTCCCCGTCCGCCCAACCGACGGCATGACCCCCAGGACCTGCGTGGTGGCGTGATGGGCCGGAAATTTATACGCCATCGCCCATCGGGGGGATTTCAAGGTCATGCCCAGACGTCCCTGCAGCGCCAGCTCGTTCACCTTGATGACCATCCCATCGGCTTCGTAGTCCAGCCGATCTCGCTGGGCCTCCCACCGCTGGCAGTATTCGATGACTTCCTCAATCGACCGGCAGTGCGCCGCGTGTTCCGTGATGGGAAGCCCAAGCCGCCGGCACGTCTGCAGAAATTCCCAGTGAGCGGCGAAGCGGGACCCAACGACTGCGCCGTACGAATGCGCGAAGAAACGCAGGGGACGAGCGGCGGTGACCCGCGGATCTTTCTGCCGCAGGCTCCCCGCTGCGGCGTTGCGAGGATTGGCGAACATTTCTTCCCCCATGTCGGCCGCGCGCTTGTTGTACAGCTGGAAGGCGTTGATCGTCATGTAGACCTCGCCCCGGACTTCCAACAGCCGTGGCGCGTCGCCCCGAAGGCGCAGCGGAATGGCGCGGATGGTCTTCGCATTGGCCGTCACCTCTTCTCCGACTTCTCCACTGCCCCGTGTCGCGGCCTGGGCCAAGAGGCCGTGGCGGTAGGTGAGCGCAAGACCCACGCCATCGATCTTCGGCTCTGTCACGAAGGTCGGCTGGGCCCCGCGCGTACCCTTCATCACGCGCTGATGCCAGGCAAGAATCTCCTCCCGGCTAAAGGCGTTGTCCAATGAGCGCATCGGCACGCGATGACTGACAGGACGGAAGGCGTCGTCCGGAATGCCGCCGACCCGTTGGGTCGGTGAATCCGGCGTGACGAGTCGAGGGTGGCGTTCTTCGAGCGCCTCGAGCTCGCGCAGGAGCGCGTCATACTCCGCATCGGAGATCTCCGGCTGGGCGAGCACGTAATACCGATACTCGTGATGCCGGATTTGCTGGCACAGCTGCCCGATCTGCCTGCGGATCGGCTCCAGATTGACTGCGGCAGTCTTAGGCATACTCGTCAACGCCCCACCCCCAGGCGGTCGGCCAGCAAGCCCGGCAGGCCGGCGTGCCGGATTTTCGCTTGAGCGCGTTCGATGTCGTAGGGAATCCGCCGGATCCCCACGCCGTGATCGGCCGCGTCCAGGATGGCGTAACTGGCTCGCGGGTCCCCGTCGCGCGGCTGCCCGACGCTGCCGGGATTGAGCAGATAGCGAACGCGTTCGGCATCGTCTGTCAGCCGCACCTCCGACAGCTCCTGAGCCGCGGTGAGCAGTCGACGCACCTGGCGCTCTCGACGATCGACCTCGAGGACGAAGGGAACATGTGTATGCCCCACCGCGCACACCACGGTGCGACAGGAACGCGCGGAGTCGAGGCCCTGGCCGATCTCGATAAGATAGTCAAACCGATCCGGATGGGTCAGCGTCCCATGGACCAGCGTGAGCGGGCCTTCGGTGGCTGTCAGCGGAAGGCGTCGAAGCGCGTCCAACTCCGTGAAACTTAATTGATCCCGGGTCCACTCGATCGCGCGCCCCGCCGCCTCGCTGAACCAGCGGATATCGAGCTTCCCCACGCAGCCCCACTCATGGTTGCCGCAGACGCTCAAGGCCCGCGCACCTTCCAGCCGAGCCAGACAGGCGGTCGGATCCGCTCCGTAGCCGACGGAATCGCCCAGACACAGCACGCGGTCGATCCGTTGGGCGGAGATATCCTCCAAGACGGCGGTCAGCGCCTCGAGGTTGGCGTGGATATCGGAGAGGATCGCATACCGCATGAAGCGTCCTAGAAATAGCGGATGCCAAACTTGGTAAAGGCGTTCGTCGCCGGGTTCCACTCGACATGAATGTGCTGAATGAAGTTGCGCATGGGGCCGTACCGGATCGAATCGACGAGCTCAATCAGCTGCTGTTTCTCGCCCTCGGCGACGAGCTCGACGCGGCCGTCGCGCAGGTTCTTGACCCAGCCCACGACCGCAGTCCGATGAGCCGCCTCCTCGGCGGTCATGCGGAAGCCCACCCCCTGCACCCGCCCCGCGTACCACACATGAATCTGCTGTTTCATGAAGGACAAAGAAAACAATCGGGGCGGAGAGATTTGAACTCTCGACCTCCTGGTCCCGAACCAGGCGCTCTAGCCAAGCTGAGCCACGCCCCGAAAAAGTCGTCAAACGTCAGTCGGTCACGTTTCGCGTTTCGTCTGTCGGCGACGTCTGTCGTCGAGACGGCTTGAGACAACCTGAGTGACCAATTTTGCGAAGTAGTCGAGCTCGATGTTGACGAGGTCGCCGACTTTCCGAAGTCCCAACGTGGTCTTGCGGATCGTCTCGGGAATCAGGAAGACTTGAAAGGCCGTCGGCGTCAGCTTCGTGCCGACGGTCAGGCTCACACCGTCTACCGCGACGGGACCTTTGGGGACAATGAAGCGACGCAAGGATCGATCCACCCGAATCTCCAAGACGACATCCCCGGCTTGGTGGCGGCGCCGCACGATCCTGCCCACCCCATCGACGTGGCCGAACACGACATGGCCGTTGAGCCGATCGCTCAACGTCAGGCTCCGCTCGAGGTTGACACGGGACCCGGCGGTGACGGTCTTCAGCGACGTGAGCCGTCGCGTCTCCGGAATCGCCTCGAACACCAGCTCACTCGGCCGCCGTCGCACCACGCTGAGGCACACGCCGTTGACGGCCACACTCTCCCCTGTCTCAAGGTGATCCGCGGTCTTCGGCGCGTGAACGGTCAGGCGATCCACGGACCGCGCGCGCTCGACCCGCACGACGGTCCCCAGCTCTTGCACGAGACCTGTGAACATGGGTCACGAGGGGTAGACCACGTCGGCTTCCATGACGACGTCTGTCCCGAGGCGACGGACGCGAAGGTCCTTCAGCCGAATGGCCTCGGCGAGCCGCTGAATGCCCCGCCCCGCGACCGACGAGGGGCTGGCGCGTCCTCCGATGATGATCGGCGCCACCACCCACACGAGACGGTCAACCAGCCGTTCCTCGAAGGCGCTTGCCAGGATTTCCCCGCCCCCCTCGATCAACACCGATTGCACCTGATAGCGCAGCAGCAAACCCTGCAGGAGTCGCGTGAGCGGCACCCGTCCCTGCACGGGAGGCATGACGATCAGGTCAACGCCCCGCCGACGATAGGGAGCCTGTTTCTTCACGGCGCGCTCGGTGGTCGCGATCACGGTGGTCGGTGAGGACGGGGAGGCAAGGCAACGGCTGGAGAGGGGGGTGCGCAAGCGGCTGTCAACAATGACTCGCAGCGGACGATCGCGCCTCCGGAGGCGCCGAGCAACCCGGACGGTCAGCGAGGGATCGTCGGCGCGCACGGTGTTCACGCCCACCAGAATCGCGTCCACTCCTCGACGAAGCTCATGGGCCAGCCGGCGAGACGGCCGAGAGGAAATCCATCGCGACTCGCCGGTGGCGGTGGCGATCTTGCCATCGAGGCTTTGCGCGACCTTCGCCACAACCCACGGCACCTGAGCCGTCATCGCTTTCACAAACGGGGCGTTGAGCCGCCTCGCCTCCTCTGCCAGCACGCCCGTGGCCACGGTGATCCCGGCACGGCGCAGGTGCTCGATGCCTCGCCCGTTGGTGATCGGATTGGGGTCCTTCATCGCCGCCACCACGCGCGCAACCCCCGCCGCAATCAGGGCGTCGCAGCACGGCGGGGTGCGCCCGAGGTGGTCGCACGGCTCAAGCGTCACATACATCGTCGAGCCCCGAGCCTGCCGGCCGGCTTGCCGCAAGGCTTCCCCCTCGGCGTGCGGCAGACCGGCTCCCCGGTGGTAGCCTCGCCCCACGATCCGCCCGCCCTTGACAATCACGGCCCCGACGGCGGGATTCGGCGACGTGTCGCCGACCGCACGGGCGGCCAAGTGCAGGGCTACGCGCATGAACGCGTGCGGTGTGCGCTTTTCCATTGCTTTAAGAGGTCGACGAGCGAGTACGGAATCGTCGCGGCGCCGATCTCCGCGCCTTCCTTCCCCCTGCCGTGAAAGTCGCTGCCGCCTGTCTTCAGCAACCCGAGTTCCTCGGCGATGCGCTCGTAGCGCTGCACCGCCTCCGCCTGGTGGCTGGAATGGTAGACCTCGAGCCCGACGAGCCCGTTGCGCGCGAACTGCGCAATGAGGCCGTCGTTCTTCAGGTAGATCGGATGCGCCAGCACTGGAATGCCGCCGGCCTGATGGATCATGTCCATCACCAAGGAGGGAGCCAGGGGCGATCCCGGAATGAACGCCGGCCCGTTGTTGCCGATGTAGCGGTTGAACGCTTCTTTCTCGGTCGCCACGTAGCCCCGTTTGACCAGGGCCTGCGCGACGTGCGGCCGCCCCACGGACCCCTGCCCGGCGGAGGCCAACACGTCCTCCGGTTCAAGCTGCAGGCCGAGCTGCTGGAGGCGGCTGACCATGTCGTGGATGCGGGCGACGCGTCGTTGCCGTTGCTCGGCCAAGAGGCGTTGGAGCGGCTGGCATTGCAACTCGAGGAAGAACCCGAGGACATGCACCTCGCAGCCGTCCCACGAGGCCGACATCTCGATGCCCGGGATGAGCTCAATCCCCCGTTCCTGCGCGGCCGCCGCCGCTTCGGGATACCCATCGAGGATATCGTGATCGGTGATCGCAATCGCGCGCAGGCCTGCCGCCTGCGCCAGCTCCACCACCCGCGTGGGGGTCTCGGTGCCGTCTGAATAGACGGTATGGAGATGCAGATCGGCGTTTCCTTCAGGCGCTCTGGCAGCAGACATGGGCCGTCCCTTTACGACGGGTTGCCGGTTGAGGCGGGGGGCTGCGACGGGACGTCACCGTGAGCGGTCTCGGATGGACGCGCATGCGCCTTATGGATCGCATCGAGGATGCCGTTGACGAATTTGCTCGACTCCTCATCCCCGAATCGTTTGGCCAGCTCCACGGCTTCGTTCAAACACACCTTCGGCGGGACGTCTTCCTCATGGAGCAATTCATAGGCTCCCAGCCGCAGGATGTTGCGATCGACGACCGCCATGCGGGCGATCTCCCAATTGTTGGTGTGGGAGGCGATCATCCGATCGATCTCCTCCAGGCGGGAGAGCGTCCCTTGGACCAAGCGCGTCGCAAAGGCTTGGATCTCCTGGGGCGCATGCCGGTAGGTCCAGAAATCCTGGAGGGAGCTGGCCGGGTCGGCGCGCGTCAGGTCGACTTGGTAGAGAATCTGCAGCGCGTATTCGCGAGCTTTCGTGCGCTTGCGCATCGGGGCACGCTAGGAATGAGCCCTTCGACTCGGCCTTGCCTCGCTCGAAGCCTGAGCGACGCGTCGGATGTTCGCCAGCACGCCGATGGTGGCCAACGCGGCCAGCGCGGCTTCGCGGCCCCGGTTGCACCGCCCGCCCGCGCGCGCCCTCGCCTGCGCCATCGTGTCGGCCACAATCACGCCAAAGGTCACAGGAATCTTCGTCATGACGGACACCTGGGCGAGCGCATTCGCCACCGCCTCGCCGATCGCCAGATACTGCGGCGTCTGCCCTTTCAGCACGCAGCCCACCGCAATCACGGCGTCCGGCTTGCGGTGGGCCGCGGACACCGCGGCCACCGGCAGCTCAAACGCCCCCGGGACCCACCACGTCGCGATGGCACGGGGCCGAACGCCGTGCCGCTGCAAGGCCTGACGCGCTCCCTCCGCCAGCCTGCTGGTGATCGTTTTGTTGAACTGGGACGCGACGATCGCAATGCGCAGCCGGCCGTTCCGCTCGCGAACGGCCCGCGAGGCGAGGCGGTCGGCATCCGGCGCGCTACGCCTGTCCGCCATTGAGAAGATGGCCGAGTTTATCGCGCTTGGCGGCGAGGTAGCGAACGTTGGCCGGTTGCGGAGGGATTTCGATGGGTAGGCGCTCCACGACCCGCAGCCCGTAGCCTTCCAGTCCCACGATTTTGCGAGGGTTATTGGTCAGCAGCTGCAGGTCCTTCAGGCCCAGATCCACGAGGATCTGCGCCCCGATGCCGTAATCGCGCAAGTCGGGCTCAAACCCCAGCGCCTGGTTCGCCTCGACGGTATCGAGCCCTTGGTCCTGCAGGGCGTAGGCTTTGAGCTTGTTCAGCAACCCGATGCCGCGCCCTTCCTGGCTGATGTACAGCAGCACCCCACGGCCCGCTTGGCCGATCTGCCGCAAGGCCTGGCGCAACTGGGGTCCGCAATCGCAGCGCAGGCTGTGCAGCACATCGCCGGTCAGACACTGGGAATGCACGCGCACCAGCACCGGCCGGCCGTCATCCACCCGCCCCGCCACGAGGGCGAGATGCTGACGCTCATCAATGCTCGTCTCGTACAGCGTCAGGGCGAACGGCCCGAACTCGGTGGGCAGCGGGGTCGTCACGATCCGACGGACGAGGCGCTCAAATCGCCGTCGGTATTCGATGAGACTGGCGATGGTGCAGATCTTCAACCCATGCCGCTTGGCCACGGCGAAGAGCTGCGGCGTGCGGGCCATCGTCCCGTCATCGTTCATGATCTCGCAGATCACGCCTGCCGGGTAGAGTCCGGCCAGGCGCGCCAGATCCACCGCGGCCTCCGTATGCCCGGCCCGCCGCAACACCCCGCCTTCCTTGGCGCGCAGAGGAAACACGTGACCCGGCCGGATCAGGTCCTCGGGTTTCGTGCCCGGGTTGATCAGCACCTGGATGGTGCGGGCCCGGTCATGGGCGGAGACACCGGTGGTGACGCCCTGCGCGGCATCGACGGAGATCGTCCAGGCGGTCTTCATCGGATCTTGGGCCGGGGTCACCATCTGATGCAAGTCGAGCTCATCGAGCCGCTTGGCTTCCATCGGCACGCAGATGATCCCGCGGCCGAACTTCGCCATGAAGTTGATGTGCTCAGGCGTGACGAAGCTGGCGGCCATGACGAGATCGCCTTCATTCTCGCGATCGCCGTCATCCACCACGATCACCAGATGGCCTTCGCGCAGCTCCTCGAGGATCTCGGGGATCGGATGGAACCCGGACGTCTCAGGCGCAGGCGCCTCGGGTGACGCTATCTGCTTGGATGGTTGGGGGTTAGTTGCGCTCATCGAAAGCGTTTAGTATAGCGCGGATCGACGCTGATCGCAACGCGCATTTACGCGGATCAGCGTTCGGCGACAGCCCCCGCGGCTTTGATTTGCCCTGCTGGGCAAATCAGCGTGGGGCGGGCTGGGCGGCGGCTTCGGCCGGTTCCGGCGCGGGAGCTGCCTGGGCGGGGGGAACGAATGGCACCGGCCGCTTGGATTTCGTCAGCTTGACCGAGACGATCTTGGACATCCCGGCTTGCTCCATCGTCACCCCGTAGAGGCAGTCGGCTTTGGTGATGGTCTTCTTGTTATGCGTGATCAGGATGAACTGCGAGAGGCTGAGAAACTCCTCCAGGACGCGGGTGAATCGATCGACGTTGGCTTCATCCAGGGGCGCGTCAATCTCATCGAGGATGCAGAACGGCGAGGGGCGAACCTTGAACAACGCAAACAGCAAGGCGATGGCGGTCAGGGCCCGCTCGCCGCCCGAGAGCAGGCTGATGTTCTGCAAGCGTTTGCCGGGAGGCCGCGCGACGATCTCGATCCCCGACTCCAGCACGTCCTCTTCATCCATCAACGTCAAATCCGCCTCCCCGCCGCCGAAGAGGCGCGTGAAGTAATACCGGAACTCCTCCCGGATCTTCGCAAAGGTGTCGCGGAACTGCTGGCGGGCGGAGCGATTGATCTGGTGGATCGAATCGCGCAGATCGGTCTTCGCCGTGAGGAGGTCCTGCTGCTGGGCCTGCAGGAACTCGAGCCGCTTCGTCAGCTCGTCGTATTCCTCCACCGACCCCAAGCTCACCGGCCCCATGGCGTCGAGCTTGGCTTTCAACTGCTGGACGTGCTCGGTCAAGCCGGCACGCTCCTCATCCGTCAGCGGCGAGAGACTGGATTGTTCCGCCGACACGGCGGCTTCCTCGATGCGATAGACCTCTTGCAATCGCTCGAGAATCCGCGACCTCCGGAAGACGCGTTGCGTCAGTTGCGCTTCCTGCGCCTGGAGGTCCTGGGTCACCGTCACAAGACGCTGCTCCACGTCCAAGACCTTGGGCAGCACCTCGTCCCGCCGCCGTTCGTCTTCACGAAGCTGTTGCGTCGCCTGGTCGGCTTCCGCGTTGACGCTGCCTCGGCCTTCGGTGAGCGTGGCGATCTGGTGTCGATGCTCCTCCGATTGGCTCATCAGCTCGGCTAATCGCTGCGCCGCGGCCTTCGCCTGCGCTTGTTTCGCCTCCAGGTGGGACAGCGTCTGCTGCTGCTCGAGACGCAGATCGTCCGCTCTGGCGCGCAGTGATTCGAGACGCTCCGCGAGCGACTGCTCGGTCGTCTCCAGTTGCGCCAGGCTGACCGCCAGCTGCTGGCGGCGACTCGTCGCCTGCTCCTGGCGCGTGCGCGCGTCCTTCAGCGAGGCTTCCACGGCTTGCTGCGTTGTTTCGGCCTGCGCGACAGCCTCGCGCAATGCCCCCTCCGCCTCCTGAAGGGTCCGCTGCTGTCCTTGCACGTCGTGGAGATCCAGCTCGACGGTCGTGATTTCTTCCTGGGATCGTTTCACTTCATGCGCCAGCTGGGTGAGCTGTCCTTCCAGCAAGGTCTTTGTCGGCATGAGCTGCTCACCCTGGTGCCGGAGGCGCTCTTCCTCTTCGAGGCGCTGCCGCCACTGCGCTTCGGCCTCTTCCCACTCACCCTGCAGCCGCGCGGTATCCTGTTCGAGGGTGCTGAGGGTTTCGTGCGCGCGTTCCCAGCGTTGCTTGCGCCCGAGACGCAGTGAGTCTTTCGACGGCCGACCCGCCAACTGCCAGGTGGTGCCGTCCCAGCGATCGCCCGTCTGGGTTACCCACGAGCCCGAAGGGAGGCTGGTCCGTCCCAGCAAGCGGGTGACGTCATCGACCACCCCCCATCGCCCCAACACCCACTCCACCAACCCGCGGTACGCGGGGTCGAACCGGATGAATTGCGCCAGACGGCCAAGCGCGCCCTCGGTTCGATCATCCTCCGACGAGGAGGCCTGGCGCGCGCAGTCGGAGAGCGCGATAAACTGCCCGCCGTCCAATCCCTGCTGTTTCAGCGCCTCCTGGCACCGACGCAACGCCTCATGGTCGCGCACCACCACCGCCGCGCTTAAGGGACCGAGCGCCGCCTCGAGGGCTTGCTCGTACCCTGCATGCGATTCCAACAGATCGGCCAGCAGCCCGACGACCCCCTGGGGCGGACTGGCGAGCAACGCCTTCACCGAATCCGGAAATCCCTCGTGGTGATGCCACGCCTCTTCCAAGACCTGCGTCCTGGCGCGCTGGCTGACGAGCTGCTCCCGCACCTGATTGAGGCGCCCCATCAATTCGTGGCGCCTCGCCTGGGCTTGGGCTGCGGCCTGCTGAGCCGAGGTCAACTGGGATTGGACCTCGTGGTGCTGATCCGCGCAGACGGAGCGTTCCCATTCGAGCTCCTGTTGCCGCTGCTTCAGCGACTCCACACGCGCCGACACGCCAGCGCGCTGTTCCCCCAGCCTCGTGACCTGAGCGCCCAGCGCCTGCAGTCTCGCGGCATGGCTCGAGAAGGCGTTGCGTTGAAGGGATGCCTCCGCCGCCATGCCAAAGAGATCGGCCTTGAGCCGCTCCATCGCCTGCAGCGCGTCACCCATCGCCTGCTCGATAGCCGAGTCTTCCGTCTGCTGGCGTTGACGCTGGGAGGCGACGTCCTGCTGTTGGCCCTCCAGTGTCGAGCGCTGCGTGCTCAGTTGGGCGAGATGCTCGTCGCCAAGCCGCCCTCGCTCTTCGAGGTGGGCCAGCTCCGAGGCGACCTGCTCGCGCTGGGCGGTCAACTCGTGAATCCACGTCGTCTTCACATGCAGTTGGCTGGTCTGCTGCTCGATCTGGCCGGCGCACTCGATCACGCGCGCGCGAAGCGCCTGCACCGTCGCCTGCGCCTGGCTCACTGCGGCATTGCACGCCTCCAACGAGGCGAGCAGCGACTGTTTCTGCTGATCCAGTCCCTCTCGCTCGTGCGTCAGCGCCTCCACACGCGCGCGCAGCGCCTCCCCCGCCTGCTGCCCCGTGCTGAGCTCATCCGCCGCCAAGCGGATCTCCCATGCCTTGAGTTGCTCCCATTGGGTTTTATACCGGCGGGCCTTGGCGGCTTGGCGTTCCAGGGCGGACAGTTGGCGTCGCACCTCGGAGGTGATATCCGCCAGCCGCGTCAGATGCTCGTCCACTTCATCCAGGCGGCGGATCGTCTCCTGGCGCTTGGACAGATATTTGGCGATACCGCTGGCCTCCTCGAAGACCCCTCGGCGCTCCTCCGGCTTGGAGGAGAGGATCATGTCGATATGCCCCTGCTCGATGATCGCGTACGTCCCGCCCCCCAAGCCGGTGCCGAGAAAGAGCTCCTGGATATCCTTCAGGCGACAGGGGGCGTTGTTGATCAGGTATTCGCTTTCCCCGGAGCGATAGACGCGGCGGGTGATCGCCAGCTCGGTGAAGGCGATCGGCAGCATCCCCCGGTCGTTGTCGATCGTCAGGCTGACTTCCGCCATCGAGAGCGGGGCTTTGGTGTCGGTCCCGTTGAAGATCACGTCCTCCAGGCGCGGCGCCCGCACGTCGCGGGGATTATGTTCTCCCAAGACCCAGCGGATCGCATCGACGAGATTGGATTTTCCCGACCCGTTTGGCCCGACGATGGCGGTCACGCCGGGCTCGAAGTGGATGGTGGTGGTCGTCGCGAAGGACTTAAACCCGAGGAGCTGGAGCTGCCTGACACGCATACCGGTGAGTGCTGGCTTTCACGTGGCCACGTGGCCGCTGTCAGCCGACGATGTCTTCCCCGCCGTCGACCCCGATGACGTTGCCGGTCACCCACTGGGTGGCGGAGTTCGAGAGCGCCGCGATGGCCTTGGCCACATCCTCCGGCGCCGTGAGTCGATGATGCGGATTCTTCAGCTTGGCGAACTCGATCATCTGATCCGATCCCGGGATCTTGCGCAAGGCCGGCGTATCGGTCACGCCCGCGCGAATGGTATTCGCCGTGATCCCGTGCTGAGCCAGCTCCAGCGCCAACTGCCGGATGTGGGATTCCAACGCGGCTTTCGCGGCGGACACAGCGCCATAGTTCGGCCACACGCGCCTCCCGCCTGAGCTGGTCATCGCGAAGATCCGGCTGCCCGGCTCGATCATCCTGCGATAGAACAAATCTTGCGCCCAATAGACCAGGCTGTTCGCCATGACATCCAGCGTCATCTCCATCTGGTCCTTGGTCAGGGCGTCCTTGGCCTCTTGGGTGATGTAGGGTCTCAGCGTCCCGAAGGCGAGCGAATGCAGCACGACCGCGACGTGGCCGGGCGGGTTGGAGGTCTTGAGGGCGGCCTGGAGTTGGTCGAGGACTTCGCCGCGCTTCAGCGGGTCGGCGGCGTTCACGTTGAAGAATTGCGCCTTCCGGCCGGCCTGCTGGATGTCCTTGACGACTTGCTCGACGTTGGGCAGCGTCCCCTTACGATCCAGGTGGACCCCCGCGATATGGAACCCGCTGCGGGCCAGCTCACGCGACACCGCCGCCCCAAACCCACTGGAGGCCCCCAGGATGAGTGCCCACGACTCACCGGCTTGCGTCCCCATGGCGCTTTTCACTTCTCCCTTCCGACTTCGCCCTTCTCACTTTGAGTGCTGAGCTTATCACCGTCGTCGCATTCCCGCAACGATTTTTTAAAACCCGTCCGGACGATAATCCACCACCACCTGAAATCGCACCTGATCCGCCCAGGCCCCTTGGGGAAACGACGGCAGGGGAGAGAGCGCCTTGAGCGCCTCCTGGGCCGCCTGAATGAACGGCTCCCCTTCCGGACTCGCAATCGCCGGACGTCCCACCACGCGCCCATCCTTGCCGAGCACGAACGACAACTCCACGGATCCGGTCTGGACCGACCGCTCGCGAAGTTGCCGGGTGAGCTGGCTGCTGACCAGCGCCCGCACCAGCGCCTGATAACTCAGCGGAACCGGCGGTCCCTCGCCCACCGAGCCGATGGCTTCCACTGAGGCGCCTTCCTGAAACTGCGTGACGGGCTCCCCGGTCGAGGAGATGATCTGCGGAGTCAAGAAGACCACGAGTTCGGTTTTCTCGTTGGAATCCGCCCGGCTGCGGAACGGCATGCCCAGCACCGGGAGGTTCCCCAAGAAGGGGAGCTGGCTTTGATTCCGCTTGACGGTGCTGTCGATGAGCCCGCCGATGATCACCGTGGTGCCGCTCCTGACGATCACGTTGGTCTCCGCCTCGGTGGTCGTCACGATCGGGATGCGGTTTTTGACATCGGCGGAGGTGCTGAAGGTCTGCACATCGGCCGTGCTCACCTCGGGACGGATCTTCAACTTCACGTGCCCGTCGGATTTGATGCTGGGCGTCACAAACAGCTTCGTCCCCACGTCGACGTACGTGATCTCGGGCGAGCTGACGGTCGAGCCGCTGGCCGGGATGGTCGTGGTGACCGAGATCACCGCTTCCTTAGTTCCGATGAGGATCTTGGCCTCCTGATTGTTCATCACCGCGATGCGCGGGTTGGAGATCGTCTCGGTCTTGCCGTACTTCTGCAACGCCTCGAGGATCACCTGGCTGTCGCCGCTAGGCGCGGAGAGCAGTTTCAGCGCCGCCCCCGTCGCGCCGGATCCCACGACGTCGCCGTCGACCGAATCGAAGCTCAGGCGGCCTTGCGAGTCGATGCCGGCGAAGACCTCCTTCCAGTCGATGCCGAGGTTGTAGCTGTCGGTCAGCTTGACCTTCACGAGCTTCGCGTCAATCAGCACCTCGCCGTCCTGCTCATCCAGCGCGCGGATGATGCGGTCGAATTTCGGCATGAGATCTTTCAGGTCGGAGATCACCACCTTGTTGGTCCGGGGGTCGAAACTAAACGTGCCCAACCCGGGGGTCAGCAGTTCCTGGAGCTTCTCCTTCAGTTTCTCCGCCTCGGCGTAGTGGAGCGTGTAGATGCGCGTCTCGGTGGGCCGGTCGAGCGTTCCCGTCAACGCGGCCATCTCGTTGAGCCGCATCGGGGCGTCGGTCAGGATGATCGTGTTGGAGGCTTCATCAACCACGACCCTCCCGATGTTGGATTTCACCTGATTGAGGGCGGTGGACACCTGGATGGCTTTGGCGAATTTCAGGGGAATCACCCGGCTCACCGTGCGCTCCTGGAACCGCACCCCATGGAGCAATTCATAGTCCCTGGCGGTCATCACGTTCACGATGTCACCCCGATGCTCATAGGCCAGCTCGTTGGCATCCACGATCTGCTCAAACGCCTTCCACACGTCCACGTCCTTGGCGAAGATCGTCACCCGGCCCGTCACGTTGCGCCCCGCCACGAAATTCAGCCCGCTCTTCTGGGACAGCAGCTTCAACACATCGAGAATGTCCACACCCTTCAGATCGAGCGAGATCCGCTGTCCCGTCACGAAGCTCTCCGGCGGACCGGTTTCGGCGGTCTGGGCCCACACGGCTGACACAGCAGTAAGCAGTAAGCAGTAAGCAGTAAGCAGGGTGAACACTCCCCTGTTCACCGGACACCGCGAACCGGACACCGTCATCATGTCCTCCTGCTGTTTGTCAGAGCGACAGCTCGATGGGTTGGCCATTGAGGTCCAGCACCACGCGATTCTCTCGAATCTCGGTGACGATCAGACCTTCGGTCACGGATTGCCCTGCGGACACGAAATAGGTTTTTTGCGTCTGCGTGTCTTCAATGATCGCTTGAGGGGGATCACCGTCGACCAGCCCGATCACGTTCAGTCGCGCGGCCAACGCCCTGGCTTCCTGGCTCAGCGCGGGGGAAAGACGGACGCTCGCCTGAGCCGTTGGATGGAGCGAGGCAAACAGCGCTCGCCCCGCCACGCCCGTCAGCCCAACGCCTCCCGCTCGTTCCTCGATCGCCGGAACTCCGTCGGGTGCGACCGCCTCCCGTGGCTGGAGAAGCCGCTCGAGGGCCGGGGGTTGCGGGGCCGGCCGCGTGGCGATCACCAGGAGCATCACCACCTCCGCAACGACCAGCCCCCCGAGACTCCAATTCACCGCGGCCAGCCACCACGATGGCAGCGTCCACATCCGCACCGGTCGCTGAGCTTGGCGAAGCTCCGTCATCCCTGCGAGGGCGCCTGCGGCAGGGCGAGCCGCCTCAGGGCTTTTGCCCCGGATTAACCTGAGGAGCCGTTCTTCAGGCGAGATGCTCTTGGACCCATCGGGACTCATCGCGAATCAACTCCTGAATCAACGCCTCATCGATGACCTGGCGCTCATGCATGACGAGCGCCTCGAGCGCATTGTGGCACACCATGGAGATCTTCCGGGGGTAGCCCTGCGTGAAGTGATAGATGGCGCGAACGGCCTCCGGCGCGAACACCTGCCGGCCATCCGGCAACCCGGCCTGGATCAACCGGAAGCGGATCAGCTCCGAGGTCTCCTGCTCATCGAGAGGATTGATGATGTACTTGAGGGCCACGCGGTCGATGAAATTCTTGATGCGCTTGATGCGGGGCAGCAGCTCCATCTGGGAGAAGATAACGACCTGGAGCAGCTTGTATTCGTTGGTTTCATAGTTGAGCAGCACGCGGAGATTCTCCAGCATCTCCAGCGTCATTTTCTGGCCTTCGTCGATGACCAGCACGGTGGTCTTCCCCTCCGTCACGCCGGCCTGAAACAGATAGTGCTCGATGGCTTCGCGGCAATCCAGCGTGGATTTGAACGCCGGCTTGACGCCGAACATGCGGGTGAGGCCGAGCAGGAATTGATACTCGGATTCATAGGAGGGATCGAGGACGATGTGGAAGACGACGTGATCCTCCTGCGCGAAATTGCCCAGCAGGGTGCGCGCCAAAGTCGTCTTGCCGGTTCCCACTTCCCCCAGGATCAAGGACAAGCCGCGCTTGAGCCGGATGGCGATCTCCAGCCGCGTCAGGGCCTGCACGTGGGAGCTGGATCTGAAGAAGAAGGCCGGGTCAGGGCTGGTTGAAAACGGCTCCTTCGTCAAACCGAGCGCTTGGTAGTAGCTCATTGCAACTAGCAGTCAGCAGTCAGCAGTCAGCAACTAGAGATTGGATCTCGGCTAAGCTCTTTCCCTGCTTACGGAAGGCGCGAATCCTCGAAAGGCGCTCAAGGGTTGAATCGTCAAAGTACCGAAACCGCGTTTCCGGACTCCTTCCTACCTCTTTAATGAGCCCAAGGTTGAGATAAAACTTCAGCGTATAGATTGAGTGGCCGCTTAATCTTGCAACATCTTTTATCATAAAGAGTTGTAATACTGACATCTGTCACTCTCTATATAGAGAGTACATACTCTAGTCGCAAGGAATGGGCAGGTCAAGGAAAATATTTTGGGGCTATTTGGAGGAAGCCTGGCGGAGCGCCGCCTTGGTCACCACCAGGGAGACTTGCACGGGACGCTCCGCAGAGGTTGTGGTGGACAGGCGGAAGCGCTCGATGTCCATTAAGGAAGGAGAGGCCAGCAGTGCATCGAGAAATCCCAGGATGTCTGCCTGGGTGCCATCGACGTTCAGCTCAACCGTCATGCGGCTCAGGCGTCCTGCGTGCTGGACCGACCGTGGTTTGAGATCCAGCTGGAGATTCCCTGCCCCGGCCAGCTGCTCCAGCTCATCCAAGAACTCACTCTGGAGCCGCTCATCGGGTTGATCGGAAAAAAAGACACCATACCGTTGAAATTGCCGCTCGATGCTCCCTCGTCGGTCCATCAGGGTCGTGAGCCGAGCCAGTTTTTCCTGTGAACCCTCCGCGCGCTGGCGCAGCCAACTCAACCGTTCCCACAACGGGAGCGCCAGGCCCGAGACCGCCGCCCACGTGACCAGCACCGCGATCGTGGCGATCGCCAGGGTTCGCTCGCGGGCGGAGAAGGCGCGCATCACGATGACCGTTCGTCCAGCGCCACGGCGATTTCGAAGGCGGTCAGCGCCTCGGCGCTGCTGCCTCGCCTGGCGGAATAGCGCAGCTCCACCTGCCGCCAGTGGGGATCGTCTTTCAAGACCCGCAGGTAATCGAGCACGTCCCGGGTTGTCGGGGCGCTGCCGCGGACCACCAGCTCCCGGCGGGCGCGTTCAAACGTCACGGTTTCAAACAGCACCTCTGGCGGGGTGGCCTGGATCAGGGCGGCCAACGCCTCGGCGAGCTGCCGACGACCCGTCAGGAGACGCTCGATCACGCGCACATCATCCAGCTGTTGCGCGGTCCGGCCTGTCAACGCCTCAAGCTGGTGCATGACCTCAGTCAGATGCCGCGTCTGGTGCGTTGTGCGGTGAACAAGATTCATCAGCACCCCGGTCCCGCAGAGGAGGGCCGTCGCGAACAGCGCCGCGGTCACCATCAGCTCGCGCAGCCGCCGGCGTTGGCGGTGGGCCTCGCGCACATCAGGCGGCAGGAGGTTCACCGCGGTGCGGCAATCTGCGAAGGCCAACCCCATGACCACGGCCAACGACGTCGGGAGCGTGGCATGGGTCTGCGCGCTGAGTATCTCAGGCCGCTTCATCGGGCCCTCGCCCTGGCGCACCACCACGGGCAGGCTAACCCGCGACTCGATCGTCCCGCGCCACTCCTCAAGAGGCCCGACGCCGGTGAGCATCACGGAGGCGGCGTCCAGGCCGGGAAGTTCCTTGCGGACGCTGGCGAGGCTGCGTTCAAGCTCCTGCAGCAACGGCGCAAGCGACGCCTGCCACTCGGCGAGGCCCTGATTCAGGCTCCGGCTGGACATCACGCCATCGCCTCGCACCAACACCAGGTTGGTGCGTTCGCAATCGACGTGCACGATGAATGCCGGCTCACGCTGCTCATCGCTGCGCCCAAAATAGCGATACCAGCCCGCCACCCCCCACGAGCTTGGGATCAGCACGGCGGGTTCCACGCCCCCCTCCCGCAACAACGTCAGGTGCCGATCAATCACCTCCCGCTGACACGCCACCAGCTGGACCACGCTGGTGCCGTCGTGTTCCTCGAGCAGCGCCCAGTCCATGGCGGCCTGCTCAGGGGGAAACGGCAATTGGGCTTTGGCCGCCAGCCGGACCATCTGATCGAGCTCCTCGCGATGCGTCGAAGGCAGCGTGAGGATCCGGGTGATCACGTGCTCGCGCGAGATCACGCTGATCACCTCCATCCCGGCAGGCTCAAGCGGCTTGAGAACGCCTCGCAGCCACGCCCCGTCGGGTGCGGCGTGGATCGGCTCCACGAGGACGCGCTGCACCTGCGGTTTTGTCGGCGAGTTGTGCACGCTCACCGCCCGCAGCGAACTTCGTGTCAGCTCAATCACCAGTCGCCGCATCGCAATTATCTCAGCTCACGCCACGCCATCACGCGAAAGGGCACCCCGCCAACCGTCATGGGATTCACGGAAGAGGCGTTGCGCTGGACGATGGCCTTGATCGAATAGCGCACATCGGTCTTCGAGAGACCCGCCACCCCCTCCGCGATGATGGAAAACGTCGAAGACTGCACATCGAACCCCACCACCGCGTCCAGGCTGTTCAAGAGTTGGCTCACGGGCATGACGTCGCCCAGCCTGGCGCAATCTGCCAGCTCTTGAGCCGCGGTCGTTTTGCTGGTGGCATGGCACGGTGAAGCCGCCGCCCCTGCCCCATCCCTCGCCTGCGTGAGCGCGTCAATCAAGGCGTTGGCTGCGGAGTCCTGCGCAATCGCTTTCCACGCTTCCGGGCTGAGGGTATTGATGTTGACCGGACCCTCCGCATAAGGACTCACGTGCTCCTCGAACATCGCCTTCAACTCCGGACGCGCCTGAAACGGCGGCAGCGCCCACAGCTCTTCCAACACGACCACCTTCGCGTTCTTGATGTTGCCCTGGTACTCGATCAGCGCCTGAGCAGCTTCGGGATCTTCCAGTAAGCTCGTCAAGATCTCCGCATCCAAGAGGGCTTTTGACAGCGGCAGCAACCGCTCTTCATCCTTCACCGTGATCACCACGCGGTTTGTCCCTGACACCGCCCCGGGGGTCGGGATCATCTCCACGCGCCATCGGCTCGGATCGGTCTGCCGAGCATCATCCGGAGGCACCGCCCAGTCATCGCCGAGCCAGTCGTACGTCAGCTCCGGCTGCGAGGCATCTTCCGGCTGCAGGGCATCATGCGCCAGCCGCTGCATCGCCAGGAGTATGCCGGCCTTCGCCCACGCGCGGGCTTGCGCCCGCGCCAGCACATACCGCGCCAATCGGGTTTCCGTCGAGAGATAGCTCGACACCGCCACGGCGGCGGCGGCCAAGGCGGCGATCACCCACAAGGCGATCGCCAGCACGGAACCCCGGGAGGTCATGGCGCGACAGCAGGCGGCGACAGGCTTCCTGTCGGAATCAGCATGGTCTGCTCAACAGCCGCCCCTGCCGACGCCTTCATCGTCAACGCGACCCGAACGACTCCGGGGACCTGCCCTTGATCATCCCACCGATCGATCCAGACGAGACGGTTCATCGTCGCATCCCACACGCCGTAGCGCAGCGCGAACCCCTCAACCTCGTCGAGCAGTGGGTGCGACTCCCCGGGCACTCCGTCGGAGGCTTCGCGAACGCTGCGCACGGTTCGCGTCAACACCATCGGCGATTCGCTTGGCTCCATGGTGTAGGTGACGAAGACCACCCGATTGGTGTCCGACCCCTGGGCTGCCGAGGATGGTTGAATGGTGTAACAGGAGAACCGATCCGACGCAAACTGGTGGCCGGGTTGCCAGGTCTGGCTCGGATCGAAGACGAAGGCATTCGTCACATCGGCGGTGAGCCGCTCCAACGCCACGCGCACGCGCTGGAGCCGCTCGGTCGTGGAGGTCACGCGCCGCCACGCCACCACGCTGCCGCGCACGTGCGAGGAGAGTCCCACCAGGAGTGTTGCGAATACCGTCACCGCCATCAGCAACTCGATGAACGTCAAGCCTCGCTCAGACTTCAGACTCCAGACTCCAGACTTCAGTGATGTCCAGTCTGTCGTCTGTGGTCTGAGGTCTGTGGTCTGAGGTCTGAGGTCTGTCATTGGAGCCATTCCGCCGGCCAGATCGTCTGGAGGCGCATCTTGGGACTTCCGGGCCGCTCGCCGGTGACGGTCAAGGTGACCAGCCGAACGGACGGCTGGATGTCATCGGGGATATCGGGTGAAGGGACTTCCAGATCTTGCAGCGTCCATCGGCACCCCGCCTGCGGCGGCGCGCAGGAGCCGGTTCGCGCAAGCGGCTGGCCTTGCTGCGCGTGGGTTTCGAGCTCTGCGAATTGGGATTCGGCCAGCTGCCGCAAGGTCTCTGACTGTTCCAACGCCGAGAGGGTTTTCAAGCTGTTGCCAAGACCCCTGGCAATAAAGACCAGGCCGACGGCCAGCACGGTCACCGTTAGCGTGGCTTCAATGAGCAGAAAGCCGCAAGCCCCGCAGGGACGTGCTGCGCGGTTATCGTGGCGAGGCGAGCGTGGCGGCGTGGACCGCCACCTGGCTGGTTGATCCATCGATGACAATCGTGTAGCGGGGTGAGGCGGCGTCGTTGACGACCACCGTCGAAGACTGGCTGGTGCCATCGGGAAAAAATCGTACGCGGCTCACCGCCTGCCCGTCGTGGGTGACCGCCAATCGAAGCGGCGAGGGCACGCGACGCGGTCCCGCCAGACGATCATGCGGATCCGCTGCCGCGCAGTCGACCGCCTCGGAGGAACCCACGCAGACCCGCCGTCCTTCGCCATCCCATATCCAATCCACCATACGGGTGCCGGTGATGGCCAGGGTCCTCGCCGCGCGCAAGCTCTGCGCGACTTGAAAGGCGGTGCGTTCCGTCTGAGCGCTCACCCAGCCCCGCTGGAGATGGGGAACCGCCGACACCATCACGACGGCCAAGACCGCTGCCACCACCACCAACTCAATGAGCGTGAACCCCTGCGTAGACCCAAGACCCGAGACCCGAGACCCGAGACTTGAACGATTCTTTCGCTTGAGTCGTGAGTCTTGCGTCTTGAGTCCCCGTCTCTGTTCTGATTCACTCCCAGCTCGTGACGTCATCCCCCTTGCCGCCGTCATTCGTACCGTTCGGGCCGATGGAGAACAGCTTGTAGTCGGCGCACGGCTCGCCGAGGCATTCGTACTGGTAGTCCCGCCCCCACGGGTCTTTCGGCAACCCCTTCTTGAGATACGGCCCATGCCACACCGATTCGTCAACCCCTGAGGGCGCGCTGGCCAACACGAGCTCCTCAAGCTTCTTCGGATAGCTCCCCAGATCCAGCTCGTGGAGATCAAGGGCCGTCCCGATGGCGGCGACGTCGACTCGTGCCCGCGCCATCTTGGCTTGCTCGGTCCGCCCCGCAAACCGCGGCAGCACCATACCCGCCAGCACCCCGATGATGATGACGACGAGCATGATTTCCACGAGGGTAAACCCCCGTCTGAATGCGGAATGCGGAATGCGGAATGCGGAATGTTCTAAAGCAGAACTGTGGACTATGGACTGTGGACTATGGACTCGTTTCATTGCGCCCCCAACCCGAGCTCAAAGATCGGCAACAACACCGAGATCACGATGAACATCACCACCACCCCCACCACCACCAAGACCACCGGCTCCAGCACGGTCGTCAGGACGCGCAAGGCCTGCTCGGTTTCTCGCTCGTAACTGGAGGCCACTTTCAGCAGCGCCGCATCGAGCGTGTTGGCCTCCTCCCCCACCGCCACCATGTTACTGACAAAGACCGGGAACTGTCCACTGGCCGACAGCGCCCGAGCCAGCGTTTGGCCGGCTCGCACCTCGTCCCTCGCCCGACGCAGCGCCTCCCGGAGGACGCGATTGGCCAGCGTGGTGCCCGCCACATCCAACGCCTGCAGGATCGGCACCCCGCGTTCCAGCATCACCCCGAGATTGCGCATCGCGCGCGCGGTGTCCAGCTTCCGCACAAACGGACTGACCACCGGCAGTCGCAGGATCAGCCGATCCACAGCCGACTGGCCGGTCTCGGAGCGCAGGCCTTGCCGTCCTGCCCATCCCCCGAGGATCACACCGCCCGCCCACGCCCACCACCAGCGGCTGAGTGCTGCGCTCACCCCCAGGAGCAGCCGCGTGGGCCACGGCAGCAGCTGCCCGGTTTCCAGAAACAGCGTCGTCAGCTTCGGCACGACGTAGGTCAAGAGAAACGCGATTACCCCCAGGCCGATCAGCAGCACCAGGCACGGATACACGAACGCCGAGGCCACGCGGCTCTTCAGCTCCGACTCGCTCTCTGTGACCTCCGCCAATCGCATCAACACCGCATCCAGCTCGCCGGTCGCCTCGCCGGTCTTGATCAGGCTGAGGTACAACGGGGAGAACATGCCGGGGTGCTTGGCGAGCGCCTCGCTCAACGCCCGGCCCTCCCGCACGTCATCGGCCACCTCCTCGATCACCGCGCGCAGCGCCCGATGGTCCGTCTGCTGGGCAACCAGGCTGAGCGCATGAAGCAAGGACAGGCCTCCGCTGAGCAAATCGGCGAGCTGCCGGCTGAAGTAAGCCAGGACGCGGCTGGGGGCACGTGCGGACGTCGGAGGGGGACGAACGGCGCGAGGGATCCCGCGCTCGCTGAGAATCAGGGGATAGATGCCCAGTGTGCCAAGACGGCTGACGGCGGCGGTTTCGTTCTCCGCGTCAATGGTGCCTTCCACCACCTTCAGCGCACGATCCTTCGCCCGATAGGCGTACGTGGGCATACGTTGAGTATAGCATGAGGATGAGCGTTCGCAAGATCGCTGATTCACGCTGATCTAGACGCTGATACGCGCCGATGTTCTCCGCGTGAATCCGCGTTGCCATCAGCGTTGATCAGCGGCTTCAGGTGACGCGGAGGACTTCTTGCGGGGTCGTGATCCCTTGCGCGATCTTCAGCCACCCGTCCTGGCGTAGCGGGCGCATGCCTGCCCGCCCCGCACCTCCGGAGGGAGCAGACGGGCCGTGCTGCTGGGCCGCTCGGGCGATCTCGTGGGAGGAGGCGCGCTGAAGGATCAGTCGCTGGATGGGTTCATCCACCACGAGAAACTCATAGATCGCCGTGCGGCCGCGGTAGCCCGTCCCTTTGCAGGTCGGACATCCCCGACCGCGCTTCAACGTCTTCGGAAGGTCTCGCACGCCAAACTGCTCCCGCAGGGCCGGCGAAGCCGGCATGTCCTCCTGGCACTCGCGGCAGATCACGCGCACCAGCCGCTGGGCGATGAAACACAAGACCGAGGACGACACCAGAAACGGCTCCACGCCCATGTCGAGCAGGCGCGTGATCCCGCCGGAGGCGTCATTGGTGTGGAGCGTCGAGAAGACCAGATGCCCGGTCAAGGCGCTGCGGATCGTGATCTCCGCCGTCTCAGGGTCCCGCACCTCCCCCACCATCATGACATCGGGATCGTGCCGCAGCATGGAGCGCAGCCCCTGCGCGAAGGACAGCCCGATCTTGGGATGCACTTGGATCTGGGTGATGCCGGCCAGTTGATACTCGATGGGGTCTTCGATGGTGAGGATCTTGCGATCCGTCGAGTTGAGCTTGGAGAGGCACGCATACAGCGTGGTCGTCTTGCCTGATCCGGTGGGTCCCGTCACGAAGATGATCCCATGGGGCCGGTCGATCAACTGCGCGAGCGTCTGGAGCTGATCCTGCGCCAGCCCCAGCTGCTCCAGGCTGTAGAGCATCGCCTGCGACAGCAGCCGGATCACGATGCCTTCGCCGAAGTTCGTCGGCACCACCGAGATGCGCAGGTCAAACTCTTGGTTGTTCAGGCGGACCTTGATGCGGCCGTCCTGCGGCAGGCGCCGCTCCGCGATGTCCAACTTGGCCATGACCTTCACGCGCGAGATCACCGCCTGATGGAGCTTGACCAAATCCTGGGGGATCGGCACCTCATGCAGCACGCCGTCGATGCGCTGGCGGATGCGCATGAACCGTTCGTAGGGCTCAATGTGGATGTCGGTGGCGCGGTCCTTCACGGCTTGGAGGATCAGCTGATTGACGAACGAGACGATCGAGGCCTCATCCACCAGAGCGCTCAAGTCTTCCGTAACCGGCGCGGTCGGCTCGCCCGCGCGGCTGCCCGCATCCAGCAATTGCTGCACGGCGGAGGCCCCCAGGCCGTAGTGCCGCTGGATCGCCTCGCGGATCTCTTGCGGGCCCGCCAAGACCGGCCTGACGTCGCAGTCCAGCAGCAACCTGAGCTCGTCAATCGTCTGGACGTCGAAGGGATCGGCGATCGCCACCTCGAGCGTGTTGTTGATCACGCGGATCGGCAGCAAGGTGTAGTGGTTGGCAAACTTCGCAGGGACCTTGGCCAGCGCCTGGGATTCCACGACGGTCTCCCGCAAGCGCACGTGGGGAATCCCCAACTGGTCCGCCAGGATGGGTACGAGCACGTCTTCCGAGACCAGCCCCATCCGCGAGAGGATCTTGCCCAGAAACTCCTCGGTGCGCTTCTGCTCGGCCAGCGCGGCCTCCAGGTCCTGCAGGGAGATCAAGCCGCGCTCCACTAGGATTTGCCCGAGCACCTGTCGCTTCCTCGGCGCCATCGCCATAGCAG
>MHGA01000006.1:95783-96665 GCA_001804415.1 Candidatus Aquivivens invisus | reverse complement strand
AAGGCCCCGTCCCGGTCACCGCGTTTGAATCGTAAATTGCCCCGCTCGAAATAGGCGCGAAAGGCGTTCGGCTCCAGCGCGATGGCCCGTTCGTAGTCCGCCATCGCCTCATCTGGTTTATCGGCCTGTTCATAGGCAGCCGCGCGGCCGCGATAGGCCTCCGCATTCGCCCGCAGCTCAAGCTGTGTCGTATAATCCGCAATCGCGGCCTCGAAATCCCCCTGCTCCACCCGCACCTTGGCCCGGTTGCCGTAGGCCAGATCGAGGTAGGGATCGATGTCGAGTGCCGTGGTGTAGTCCGCAATCGCGGAAGCCAAGTCCCCTGTGCGCCGCAGGGCGTTGCCTCGAGTGCGATAGGGCTCGGCTCCCTCCGGCTGCAGCTTGATGGCGGTGGAGAAATCTGCGATCGCCTCATCGAGCGCTCCCTGTTGCAGATGCACCAGGCCGCGGTTTTGATACGCCGTGGCACCGTCCGGCTGTAACTCAACGGCTTTGGTGAAATCCGCCAAGGCCTCCTCAAGCCGCCCTTGCGAAGCATAGGCGACCCCGCGGCCGTGATACGCCTCGGCGTAGGAGGGGTCTCGCTCAATGGCTTTCGTGTAGTTCTCAATCGCCTCCTCGAACTGGCCGATGTCCTGATACCCGACCCCGAAGACGTAGTGGGTCTGCGCATCCTCATCCTCCGCAACCACGAACGATGCGGACATCAGAAGGAGAGGCACGCACAACGAGGCAACAAGAACAGGTGTTTGACGCTTGCTCTGTCGAAAAGCCGTCAGGCAGCGGGTGACGCGCAGCGCGGGGCCCCCACGCCGGAGCGCACCCCCACCGTTTTGCTTCGCTTTTGCTGCGAAAAGCGCAGCAAAACGAAGCAGTGGGGGG
>MHGA01000006.1:5527-95716 GCA_001804415.1 Candidatus Aquivivens invisus | reverse complement strand
CATCTTCGGATGGCTCGGCTCGAAATCAACCGGCAGGCGGTGGCGCGTCAAGGCTTCCGAGCAAATCGGGCCCACCGAGGCTACGACGCACTGACGCAGGGCCTCGCGCAGCGATGGCTCACGCCCCATCTGCACAGCGATCTGCATCAGGTGATCGACCTGCGTCGCCGAGGTGAAGAGCAACACGTCGGCCTGCCCGTCGCTGATGGCGGACACCGCCTGCCGGAGAGGCCCGAGGTCCTCCGGAAGGGCCCAGCGATAGACCGGCACGCGCAGCACCTCCGCCCCCCTGGCGCGCAACCCATCCAGCAACTCCTTGTTCGTCGCCCCATACTCCTGCACCGCGACCCGCTTGCCCTGAACCGGCAGCTGCGTATCCAATGTGGCGAGGAGGTCGCGCCAGGTGTTCGGCTCAGCGACGGCGATGGTCGGTTTCAGCCCGACTTCCCCCAACGCGATGATCGGCTTGGGACCGCGCACCACGCGGGTCACTCGGCCCAACGCCTGGATGATCTGCTCCGTGGAATATCTCGTGGCAAGGGCGGCGATGAGGGTGCGCGTGCCCACACCGGTCAGCAGGATGACGACGTCGAGCGAGCCCGCGAACAACCGCGTGGCGAACGCCAGCGCTTCGTGCTGATCCTCCAGCGGCACCTCCCGCATTGACGGGGCCACGAGAGGCTTCCCGCCGAAGCGCACGATCAGCCGACGCATCTCCTCGGCCCGCCGGCTCTCGAAGGCGACCACCCGCAATCCGCCGAAATCAGTCCCTGTCACCGGCGCGGGTTCGGTCATCCTGACGCCTCCCGCGAGCGCGCGATCTCCACACTAGCCGAATCAATCGAGGGAAGTGCCCGTTTGGTCACGCGAAGTACCAGATGGGTTGTCGAGGAGAGAGCCAGGACACCCGAGGCGATGTCCTCCGCCAGAGTTTCCAGGAGGTTGAACGGACGAGCCGTGGCGTATCGGCTGACCGTTTCCACCACGGCCGAGTAATCGACTGCCTGCCTCACGTCGTCATGGGTGGCGGCCTGTTCGGCATCGATCGCCAACTCCAGATCGATCCAGACCGTTTGCGGCTTCTCGCGTTCCGCTTCGGTCACGCCGATGCGGCACGGCACGGCCAGCCCGGTGATGATCAGCTTGTCAGACATTCATCGATCGTGACATGTGACAGGCGACAGGCGACAGGTTTTCGTTCCACTAGTCACTTGTCGCTTGTCACTTGTCGCTTGTCACGTTCTATTCCTCCATCGTCGAGGTGTCCCCAACCGGCTCACCCAAGTCCCACGCACGTAACACGCGGCGCATGATCTTGCCGGAGCGGGTCTTGGGGATTTTCTCGACGAAGTCGATCTCGCGCGGGGCGGCATGGGCAGCCAAGTTGTTTTTCACAAACTCGGCGATCTCTTTCTTCAGTGGTTCCGAGGGTTGGTGCCCTTTCCGCAACGCCACAAACGCCTTGATGATCTGCCCGCGCACGGCATCGGGCTTCCCGATCACACCGGCCTCGGCCACGGCAGGATGGGCCACCAGCGCGCTCTCTACTTCGAACGGTCCGACGCGCTCACCTGAGGTCTTGATGACGTCATCCGCCCGTCCTTGATACCAGATGTAGCCGTCGTCATCTTTAAACGCGCTGTCCCCGCTGGCGTACCAGCCGGGGATGCGGAAATATTCCTGATACTTTGACGGATTGTTCCAAATCTCCTTCATCATCGAGGGCCAGCCGGGCTTCACCACGAGATGTCCCAGTTGTCCCGGCGGCACCTCTCTGCCCTGATCGTCGACGACCGTGGCGTAGGTGCCGGGAAAGGGTTTGCCGGTACAGCCGATTTTGAAATCGAGGCTTCGGTAGTTGCAGATGAGCTGCATCCCGGTCTCCGTCATCCACCACGTCTCGTGAGGGGCGAGGCCGGTGATTTTCTTGACCCACTTCAGCGCCTCGGGATTAAGCGGCTCCCCGACGCTGCAGATGTGCCGCAGGCTGGACAGATCGTATTGCTTCGGGATCGCCTCGCCCGCCGACATGAGCATCCGGTAGGCCGTCGGCGCGCTGTACCACATCGTCACCCGATACTTCTGGATCGTCTGATACCACCGATCCGGATCGAACCGTCCGCCGAGCACCACGCTGCTCACGCCGAGCGTCCACGGCCCGTAAATCCCATACGACGTGCCGGTTACCCACCCAGGGTCCGCCGTGCACCAAAAACAGTCATCATCGCGCAAATCGAGCGCCCACTTCGCCGTCTGGTAGTGGCCGACCATCGCGTACTGGCGATGCAGCGCCCCTTTGGATTTTCCCGTCGAGCCTGAGGTATAGTGGATGATCAGCCCGTCGTCTTTGGTCAGCCACTCCGGCTCGCATCGGTCAGAGGCGGAGGCCATCTCACGCTCGTAACTGACCTCATCCGACGACAGAGGCCCTTCGTCGCCGACGAGCACGAGGCATTTCAAGGCCGGCAGCGATCGGCGGGGGATACGCGGTTTCAGCGCCGGGGTGGTCACGCAGGCGAGGGCCTCGCTGTTCTCCAGCCGATCCTGAATCGCCTGTTCCATGAACGCCTCGAACAACGGCACCGGGATGGCGCCGATCCGGTTGATGCCAAGAATCGCGATGTACAGCTCAGGGGTGCGAGGGAGGAACGTGCCGATCCGATCGCCCTTCTTGACCCCAAGACGCTTGAGGACGTTCGCAAAGCGGCTCGTGAGACGCGCGAGGTCTTCGAAGGTGTACCGCTCATCGCGGCGCTCGAGGTCGGTGTAATAGAGCGCGACCTTGTCCTTGCGCGAAGAGGCCGCATGACGATCCACGGCTTCATGGACCACGTTGACCTTGCCGGTTGTCACCCAGTCGAATTCCCGCTCGACGTCTTCCCATCGAAACGTGCGGTAGGCGGTCTCGTAGTCTTTCAGGTTCGCATCGAGACCTTTCGGCTTACGCTCCCATTCGACCTGCGCGGCCATTGACGCGGACGACGCAACTGGAGAGCTTGCCATCGGTGATGTCCCTCCGGGCTATTCGACGAAGAGGTAGGTCCTCGGTTGCAGGGGAGCGGGGTTGTTCAGGCGGATCAACCACCAGCCACTCAGGATCAACAGCGCGCCGGCCAGGACGCCGCCGGATGGCCCGGGCATCGCCACCCACAGGGCGGCGGAGGCGATGTTGATGAGCGTCAGCGGCAGAAAAAACTTCCACGCCAACCCCATCAATTGATCGACCCGAAGCCGGGGAAGCGTCCCTCGGAACCACACCAGCACGAACACCAGCCCATAGGTCTTGGCGAGAAACCAGGCCCATGACGGGACCGCTTCGTTCGCCAGGTACGCCACGACCCCGCTTCCCACGCAGGCCACGACACCCAGCACTCGCAGCACCGACGGGATCGTTCGGGCGGTGGCCACCAGGCAGACCGAGCCGAAGAGCACCCACCACAGCGGAATGGCCGGACCCTGCCAGCCTCCGAGAAACAAGGTCACGGTGAAGGCGCTGATCGCAAAGGCCTCCAGGAACTCCGCCATGTACCACAACGCGAACTTCATCCCGCTGTATTCCGTATGAAAGCCGGCGACGATCTCCGATTCCGCCTCCGGCATGTCAAACGGCGTGCGGTTGACCTCCGCCACCCCGCTCAGGAAGAAAATCAGCGCGGCGACGAAGCCCCACGGGGTGAAGACGAACCACCGGGAAGCCTGCGCCTCGACGATCCCCCCCATCGAGAGGGTTCCGGCCACCATGATGACGACGACGACCGACAACACCGACGGCACTTCGTAGGAGATGATCTGCGCGACCCCGCGCATCGCGCCCAGGAGGGAGAACTTATTGCGCGAGGCCCACCCGCCCATGAAGATCGCGTAGGAGCTGATGGATGAGACCGCCAGGAAGTACAGCAGCCCGACGTTGAGATCCGCCGCGATCATGTTGCGGCCGAAGGGGAGCACCGCGAACACCAGGAGTGCCGGCACCACGGCCACGACGGGTGCCAAGCTATGCACCAACCGGTCCGCGCCCTCCGGGACGATGTCCTCCTTGATCAGCATCTTCAACCCGTCGGCCAGCGGCTGCGCCAGGCCATAGAGGCCGACCCGATTGGGTCCGAGGCGATTCTGCATGCGGGCGATGATTTTCCGCTCCAACCAGGTCAGGTACATCATGATGACCGGTGCCGCCGCCGCGATGGCTGCGATCGTCAGCCCCATGGAAACGAAGGGCAGCGCCCCCTCGGGCAGCCACCTGCCGGCAAGCTGCACCACGGAGGATTTGAGGACTACGAACAGTTGGTCCATCAGGGAGACGCCGCGGGCTGCGGTGGCATTGCAGTCTTGGCGGCTTTGGCGGCAAGCCGCTGATCGACGACCGAGGCTTCGGTCGGCTTGATCTGTTGGAAATACTCGTTGCTCTTCAAGAGCTGCTCTTTCGTGTAGACCATCTCGGCGAACCGGTCGAAGCCGGACAACTCGTGGGCGTTGTCCATCTCAATCGCATCGAACGGGCAGACATCGACGCAGATGCGGCACGACATGCAGATGGACACATCGATATCAAACTTGACTGGGAACGTGCGGCCGTGCGCCTTGAGGGGGCGGCCCTGCTCATCCTTCGCCGGCCCGACGATATGGATGCACTGGGGGGGGCATTCCTGCTCGCAGATCTTGCAGGCCACACAGCGCAGGTTATCCGGCGAGGCGTCATACACGAGAAACGGAAACACCCGGTGCCGCTCCGCATGCTGCTGCTTGACCTCCGGATACTCAATGGTAAAGAGCCCCTGGCCCGTCGAGGCCCCCAGGCGCGTCAGCAGCCATCGGCCGGCCGGATAGGTGCCGAGGAACTCCCGCAGCGTCACCCATAGCCCCTTGAGGACCCCGATGCCAATCATCGATCCACCTCGCCCATGACGATGTCGATCGAGCCGAGGATGATGATCACATCGGCCACCTTGTGGCCCAGGCACAGGTCCTCCAGCACCGTCAGGTTGATGAAGCTCGGGGCCCGCACGTGATACCGGTACGGCTGGGGGCTCCCATCGCTGGCGAGGAAGAAGCCCAGCTCGCCCTTCGGCGATTCGATGCGCCCATACGCCTCCGCCCCTTTCGGCGGCCGGAAGGTCCTGGGCGACTTGACCAGCTGCAACCCCTTCGGGCTGATGGACGGCCCCGGCGGGATCTCCTTCAAGGCCTGCTGCAGGATCGCAACACTCTCGCGCATCTCCAGGATGCGAACATAGTAGCGATCATACACGTCGCCGACCGTCCCCAGCGGAATCCTAAACGCGAACCGCGGGTAGATGCCGTACCCGTCCACCTTGCGGATATCGTAATCCACCCCTGAGGCGCGCAGCATCGGTCCGGTGATGCTGGCGTTGATGGCCAGCTCTTTGGACAGCACCCCGACGTGCTGGGCGCGTTGGCGGATGATCTCATTCTGCGTGAGGAGCGCTTCAAATTCGTCCAAGAACCGAGGATACTCGGCGACGATCCGTGAGGCGCGCTCCAGGAATCCTTCCGGCACGTCCTCGCGCACGCCGCCGGGGCGGATGTAGTTGCACATCATCCGAGACCCTGAGGCCATCTCAAACAGATCAAGGATCTTTTCGCGCTCGCGGAAGGCGTAGAGCAGCGGCGTGCCGAACGCCCCCATGTCGTTCAGGAGGAAGCCGATCACCGCGGTGTGGTTCACCAGGCGCGTCAGCTCCGACATGATCACCCGGATGTACTGGGCGCGCTCCGGCACCTCGATGCCGCCGGCGAGCTGCTCGATGGCCAGTGCCAAGCCCAGGTTGTTGGTCATCGCGCAAAAGTAATCCAGCCGATCGGTGAAGGGGAACGAAGCGATGTAGGTCATCCCCTCGCCGAGCTGCTCGTGGTTGCGATGGAGGTAGCCCATGACCGGCTTGAGCTTGACGATGGTTTCCCCATCGAGCAGCGCCTGCATCCGGAACACGCCGTGGGTCGAAGGATGCTGCGGACCCAAGTTGACCTCAAGGAGTTGGGTATCAAGGAGCGGTTCGGTCATCAATCACTCAGGCACCCAGGCACTCAGGCACGTTCGTCTGGCGCATCTTGATCCTCTGGTACATAGTCCTTGCGCATCGGGTGGCCCTTGAAGCCTTCCCACATCAAGATGCGGCGAAGATCCGGATGGCCCTCAAAGATCACCCCGAAGAGATCGTACACCTCCCGCTCCTGGAACTCCGCGCCGCGCCAGATCGGCGTCACTGAAGCGATCACAGGATTGGCGCGCGGCAGCTTGACGCGCAGGGCGACCGGCCCGTGCTTCTGCCTCATCGAGCAGAGGTGGTAGACGACCTCGAGGGTATCGGGCGGGTAGTCGATGGCTGTCAGGTTGGCGAGATAATCCATCTCATACGCCGGCGTGTCTTTCAGAAAGCGGCACACCCGCGGCACGTCCTTCGCCTCCACCATCAGGACGCTGCCCTCCAGCTGCAGCGTCACACCGGGCAGGCCGCCTTCCACGGCGGATTTGAGTCCCTCGAGTGCAGGCCGCATCAGGTGGAGCCCCACGGGCAAGCCCGTGGCCCCCTCCACGACGCCCCGTGTGGGGCGAACATCCCGCCCACCGGTCCGCTGAAGTACAGCCGACGGGGCCCCCGGCCAAGGCCGGGGCCCGATGGCGGGGTCGACGAGGAAGCTGAAGAGGTTGGGGTGGCCGTGGCGACGACGGGGGGTAGGGTCGGAGGCCGCCAGACGCCGGGGTTGTAGCGAGGGAGCAGGCCGCGGTCTCCGTATGCCGGCACGGCGTATTCGCCCTGCTTCTCGTCCATCGCCGCTTTGAAAGGTCGCGCCTTGATGCGCTCTTGCAACCGCATCAACCCATCCAGCAGCGCCTCGGGTGTCGGGGGGCAGCCGGGGATGTAGACGTCCACCGGAATGTAGCGGTCGATCCCCTTGAGGACGTTGTAGCCTTTGTGGAACGGCCCGCCGGAGGTCGCGCACGCGCCCATCGAAATCACGTATTTCGGCTCGGCCATCTGGTTGTACAGCCGCACCACCTGGGGAGCCATCTTCTTGGTCACGGTCCCCGCGACGATCATCAGATCCGCCTGGCGGGGCGAGGCGCGAAAGATCTCCGAGCCGAACCGCGCGATGTCATAGCGCGAGGCGGCCGTGGCGATCATCTCGATGGCGCAGCAGGCCAGCCCGAATTGGAGCGGCCAGATCGAGTTGGACCGCCCCCAGTTGACGAGCTGATCCCACGTCGTCACGTAGACGCCTTGCTTCCGGAGCTCGCTCTTGAGACCTTCGTCCACCATCATGTTTCAGTGACCAGTGATTAGTGACCAGTGACTAGTGAAAAACGAAACGTGTTCCTAGCTTTCCACTGGTCACTAGTCACCAGTCACTAGTCACTCGCTTCACTCCCATTCCAAGACGCCTTTCCGCCAGGCGTAGGCCAATCCCACGGCGAGGATCATGAGGAAGAGGGCCATTTCGACAAAGGCCACCCACCCGAGGGACCGCCAGACGAGCGCCCAGGGATACAGGAAGGCAATCTCCACATCGAAGATCACAAACAACAGGGCGTAGAGATAATACTGCACGCGAAACTGCACCCAGGCCTCCCCGGATGAGGGCAACCCGCATTCATAGGCCGACGTTTTTGAGGCGCCGGGCTTCCGGGGTGCGAGCACGCGGGCCAACAGCAGCGGCAACACCGCCATCCCGATGGCGGCGGCGGTTAACGCCCCGATCAAGAGGTACTGCTGCGCATAGTCAGGAGGCATCGATGTCCGGGGAGGCAATCCGTGCAATCAACTTGCAAATCTGTGGAATCCGTTTGATCTTATGGTACACTCACGCCATGCGGAAGGCAAGGTTGTTTGGAGCCCGTCTGTGGTCCGCAGCGACGTGGATCGTCATCGTGGGTCTGACGGTCTTCTTTTCAACGCTCATCGCGGCAGCCCGCGTGCTGTGCTGGTGGATCGACCCGAAGCGCACGATCCCGCATGGGCTCGCCTCGCTCTGGGGTCAGTCGATTTTCTGGAGCCAGCCCGGTTGGCGCGTCCAGGTCATCGGGCGGCAGCATCTGAAGGCGAACCACACCTACATCTTCGTCGCCAACCACCAAAGCGCCTTCGACATCATGGCGCTCTATTTCCTGAGGCGGCAGTTCAAATGGATCGCCAAAGAGGAGCTGTTCAGGCTGCCGTTCGCGGGATGGTCCATGCGCCTCGCCGGCTACATCTCGCTCGGGCGAGGACGCGTCCGCAGCATCCACGCCACGTATGAGCGGGCGAGGGCCTGGCTGGCCGAGGACATCTCCGTGTTCTTTTTTCCTGAAGGGACGCGCAGTACGACCGGCAAGCTCGGGGCCTTCCAGCGCGGGGCCTTTCAAGTGGCGGTTGACACCGGGGTGTCGGTGGTTCCCATCGCGGTGCAGGGCACGCGGGAGCTCCTGCCCCGCCACAGCCTGGTCCTGCGACGGCGCGGACGCATCCGCATCGTTGTGCATCCCCCGATCGATCCTGTGGCTCGCCAGATGACGGCTGTTGACTTGCGAGACGAAGCCCGCCGCCTCATCGCTGGGACCCTTGAGCCATCTTGACGGCCTGCTCGACGGCGTTCAACAGTCGAGCCAAGTCCCCCTCCGGCTGCGACCCGAGATGCAGATGGAGCACGCGACGGCGGCGATCCGTGAGGGCTTGGACGTCGCCGACGGCCTGGGCGTGTTTGAGTGCCCCAAAGGTATACGGCTGACCGGGGATCGGCAGATCGTCCGGCTCGTCGCACGTCAAACATACGAGCACCCCTTGATCCGGCCCGCCCTTATACAACTGGCCGAGTGAGTGAAGGTATCGCGGGCCATGGCTCACGATCGTCGCCGCTCCCGTCCCCGCAGCCAAACGCTCGCGCAGCGCAATCACTTGCCGCTCCAGCGACGCGCTGCGGGGCAGAAACGAGAGGATGGCGAGATAATCCTTGGGGCTGACCTGCTGGAACATATCGCACAGCAACTCAGGGAGGGTGGCGCCTTTGAACCGTGCGCGGTCCCCAACGACCGTGATCGTGCCGTCGGTGAGCAGCGGGGGCTCCTGAGACGGCAACGTCTGGCCGCGGGCATACTGCTGCAAGAGCGCCTTCGTGCGATCCTTGCTCTCCTGGACGTCCGGCTCATCAAAGGGGTTGAGGCGCATCATGGCCCCCGCCAGCACGGTGGCGATGAACCACCGCATCGTTTCGCCGCCCAGGTCATAGGCGTCGTCCCAGCGGAGCTGCATGACGGGGTGGCCGGCTTGCGCGAGGGCCCGGAGTGGCTCATCAAGCGCACGGTCAGGTCGGTCGAGACGCTGCACCTCAATGAAGAGCCGATCCGCCCCATAGGCCTCCGGGGGACGCAGCGGTTCGCCGCAGATCGGGATCAGCCCTTTGCCGATTTTGCCGGTGCTCTCCGCGACCAGCTGTTCAATCCACGCTCCCAGCGCCGCCACGTGCGGCGGACACACCAACGTTACTTTGTCCCTGCCGGAGGCGGCTCCTTCACCAAGCGCGAGCCCCAGCTGCACGGCACTCTTCTCAGCCAGGGGCCGGTCGTCCTGGGAATTTTCCAGCATCGCGCGCGCGCGCGACAACAGACGACGGAGATCCACCCCGAGGAGTGCGGCAGGCACCAGTCCGAAAGAGGTCAGCGCGGAAAATCGTCCACCGACCTCCGCGCCGGTGGCGGGACCGTGGGCAAACACCCGTCGAAACCCCATGCGGAGGGCCTGAGCCTCCAACGGGCTTCCCGCATCCGTAATCGCTACGCACTGCTCGCCCGCCGACGCCCCGCGGATCTGGCGAAGCTGTTCATAGAAGTACTGGCATAAGGCGTTGGGCTCGATCGTCGTGCCGGATTTGCTTGAGACAATCACCAAGGTGCGCTCCAGGGGAAGGCGTTGGCGAGCCTGCGCAATCGCGGTGGGATCCGTGGTGTCCAGGATGTGGAGATCCAGCCACCCCGGCGCTGCCCCAAAGATGTTTCGGCACACCTCCGGAAAGAGACTGCTGCCGCCCATGCCCAGCAACACGGCATGGGTGAAGCCGGCCTGCTTGACCTGCTTGGCAAATGCCGTGAGATCCTCGGCGGCAGACTCCATGACGGGAAGAATCGAGAGCCATCCGAGCCGCCCCTGAATGGCCTTGGCTTCCGCCGGGGTCGAAGCCCACAGCCCGGCGTCGCGCGCCCAGAGACGCTGCAGCCACGCAGATCCGCCGAGCCGCTGCCATGCCGCATCGAGACGCGAGACCCAGGCGGGCGGAAGGATGGTCAACGTCGTGAGGGATTCAGGCATGACTGCAACCCGCTATCCGCAAACTACGGGGTCTCGTCTGGCAACGTCCCGGCAAGTTGAGGGCGGGATTTCGGTTCAGGGCTTTCGACGGCCGTGATGGAGGGTGCCCGGCCGAGCGCTAGATCGTCATAGTAGGCGAGGGCGTCGGTGTGCGTGCTGTCGGTATCCGTCATCAGGCCCAGGGCCACCAACGTCGGGGGGTCAGCGCCGAAACAGCGCCGGTAATCGTCGAGGAGGTTCCGCTCGACCGTCCGCCACGTCGCGGGATGATCACGACCGCTCTCCACCACCAGAATCTTGGAGTGTTTGGAGTACGGGCTCTCCAGCATCGTCCCCACCGGCAAGGTGGCGGACCACACATAGTCGATGTTCCGCTTCTGCCAGGGCAGGCCGGGGGTATCGAAATACGCGTAGACCCGCGCCGAGGCATCCGAGCCTTCCTTGCGACGCAGATCCTCTCCCTCCACAAACCGATCGATCCGCCACCGCCAGGTCAACCACGGATGGGTCCGAGGATCCACGCGGAGCGAGGTGACGAGGATCGACGCCCCGGACTGGCTGGAGGCTTGGAGGCTGCCAGCCCCGTCAAGCGGCTCGATCTGATAGCGGGTCGCTCCCTTGATGGCCACCTCGCGCCACCGCACGGGATCGAGGCGGTCAAACGGCTCCTGGAAGATCGTCGCCGGGTCAGGTGCCGATTGAGAGAAGAGCGGGTGAAGGAGTTGTGAGAGTCGGGGAAGGGACAGCCCTGACGGGTCTATCGCGCTTGTGGGGGAGGGCGATGTCTGCGAGTGTCTCGCGCACCCGAGCGCGAGCGCGCCGCCGACGAGCGCGCTGATGACCACGGATCGCCACGCGGATATCCGCTGACGCTTCACTTCAACATCCCTCTTGATCCGCGCGAATCACGCGTATTGATCAGCGGGAATCCGCGTTTATTTCAGGGGCTCCGCGGCGACCAATTCCCCGCTCTCGGCTGAGAGGTCTTGATAGGGTGCGAGCTGCGCCCACGTCTTCTTGCCGACGATCCCATCCACCGAGAGCCCATGGACGCGTTGGAATTGCCGGATCGCCTCGCGCGTCAGGGGTCCCATCTTGCCGTCAACCTGACCTTGATAGAAGCCGGCGTTCTTGAGGGCCTGTTGGATTTCTTTGGCGGACGGCTTGATCGACGAGGGAGCGGCGGGCTTCGGTTGAGACGCCGCGCTCAGGTCCACCGGCGCAATCGCGGGAAGCCCTGGTTGCCGGGTCACCTCACGCACACTCGCCTGCTCAAGCTGGGTGACTCGCTGATCGAGCAGGTCGACCGTCGCTTGCAACCGATTGACCGTTTGCGCGGTACGCGTTCCGGCGCAGCCGCTGATCCCCATCGCGATCAGGGACATGCCAATTACCACACCTCGTTGCATCGTTCCTCCCTCCACACGGTTGGTAGTAGTGTATCAAAGCCGATCCGGCCTGTCGAGACCTTGCGGGGACGATTCGCCACGCGGTTCCAGTTGAAACGTCGTATGGGTGATCCCGAAGCGTTCCTGCAACATCCGGTTGGCCGCCGCGAGGATGTCCGGGCTTCGGGATAACCGGTCAACGACCAGATGCCCGCTCATCGCCTCGAGCCCCGTCGTGATCGTCCACAGGTGGACATCGTGGACCTCCAAGACCCCGTCGACGGCGCGCATCGCCTCGACGAGCTGGAGGGTATCCAGATGGCTCGGCGCCCCTTCGAGCAGGATGTGCACCGCCCGCTTGACCAGCAGCCAGGCGTTGAGGGCGATCAGGACGGCGATGAAGAGACTCGCCGCGGGATCCGCCAGACGCCACCCTTTGAAGCGAACCAGCAACCCGGCCGCGATGACGCTGCAGGACCCCAGGGCGTCGCTGAGGACATGCACCCAGGCGCTTTGCACATTGAGGCTCCGTTGTCTGGCATGGAACAAAATCCGGCCGCTGACCACATTGGCCAGCAAGCCGAGCGACGCCGCCGCGAGCATCGGACCGGTCAAGATATCCGGCGGATGGTGGAGGCGATGCGCCGCGCGCGCGCCAATCCAGACCACCAACAGACACAGCGCGATCCCATTGACAAATGCCGCAAGGATCTCGGTCCGGTAATACCCGTAGGTCTTGTCGGGTGTGGCGGGCCGGGTGGCCATCCACGCCGCAAACAGGCTCAAGGCCAGGGCCGCGGCATCCGTCACCATGTGCCCCGCGTCAGCCAGCAAGGCGAGGCTCCCGCTGATCAGCCCGGCGATGATCTCCACGACCATCATGCCGATCGTGATCGTCATGGCCAGCGCCAGCTCGCGGAAACCGCTTTGGCCTTCCCGTTGATGCGGATGGATGCTCATCAGTGACGAGTAACTGGTGACCAGTGACTGGTGGCACACTTGATCATCATGATCTATCGTTCAGGGATCCCGGTGATCTGCGCGAGGCGGTCGAGGAACCGTTGAGGTGGAAGAAAGCCTTGGATGCGCAGCTCAGGATGCTCGCGCCCGGAGGCGTCGAAGAGGAGAATCGTCGGCACGCCGAAGACGTCGTACTGGTCGAGGAGAGCTTGGGCTTCTCGGGAGATCCCGCCGGTGGCATCCACGCGGAGGGTCACGAAGGAGGACAAGCGCGCGGCGACGTCCGGATGACGGAACGTCACGTGATCCATTTCCACGCACGGCAGGCACCAATCCGCATAGATGTCGACGAGGACGGGCTGGTTGGCTTGGAACGCCTGCTGCAACTTCGCGTAGCTGTACGGCTGCCAAGCGACTGTGGAGTGCTCCATCCCTCCGTCCGAGCGTCCCTGACGAACCGCGATGGCAATCAGGTACACACTGAACGCCAGCAGGATCGTCCCCAGAACCCGTTTGCTCCAGACCAGCCATTTCCCCGCTTTGGGCAGCCGCGCCAGGCGATGCGCCAAGACCCCGAGGACGATATACGGGAGGCCCATGCCAAGACCCGTCATCAACAAGAGGCTAAAACCCAGCCACGGGTTGGCCAATTGGCTGACGACCAGCAGCAAGGAGAGGAGGAACGGCCCGATGCAGGGTGCCGCGATGAGCCCGACCGTCAGTCCCATGATGAAGGCGCCGAGCGGACCGGCAGTCGCTCGTCCAAACCGCTGCGTAAGCCACGAGGGTGGCTGCAGCTCGTAGAGCCCGAACATGCTGAGTGAGAGCGCGACAATCAGGGCGGCCACCCCCATGAGCACGGCGGGATGCTGCAACCACGATCCGAACAGCGCACCGGTTTGGGCGGCCAGCGTGCCCAGCCCCGCGTACATGAGGGATATCCCCGCGACATAGGCCACACCCAACCAGACGACATAGCCGATCCGCCCCTGACCCTGCCCGCTGAAAAATGCGATCGTCACCGGCACCATCGGGTAGACGCAGGGGGTCAAGTTCAAGGCCAACCCGGTCCCGAACGCGGCCGCAAACCACACCCACGTCACCTGCTCACCCAAGAACGCATCCATCAGGATTTCAACTCCAAGACGCAATCACTCATGATACTACAAGATGCCGTATTGACGAAACCACGCCACGGCGCGTCGAATCGCTTCCTCAATCGGCGTCTGCGGCAGACCCAACTCGCGGACGGCCTTCGTGCCATCCAGGCATTGCCCGCCGTGGCTCGTGTGGACCGCGTGACGCGGGAGGAACGGCTCGGTCCTTGTGGCGGCGGCGGCCAGCTCGCTCACGGCCGCAATCGCCAGGGCGGCGGGGCGAGGCAATCGCCACCGCGGGGCCGCGACACCGGCGATCCGCGCCACAAGATCCGCGAACTCCTTCACGCTGAGGTTGCGGCCGGTCAGGAGATACCGCTCCCCCACCCGGCCTTGTTGCGCGGCGCGCACATGGCCCACCCCGACGTCGCCCGTGTAGACGGCGTTGAAGTGATGCTCCAGATAGACCGGCAGGCGATACTTGGCAAAAGCCAGCACCGCCCGGCCGGAAAACCGATGCGCGTCATACTCCCCGATGCACAGGCTCGGATTGACCACGATGACCGGCGCGCCCGCCTGGGCCCATCGCAGTGCTTCTTGTTCCATCGCGATCTTCACGGTCGCATACAGCGAGCGCCATTCCGTCAGCGGCCATCGCTCTGCATCCGATTCGTTCGCCAGTCGTCCCGGGACTTGACGGATCGTCGCAGCGCTGCTGGTGAACACGACTCGTAACGCGCGTGCCGCCTGCGCCTGCCGCATCACCCCTCGCACGGCGTCAACCCCTCGCGCCACCGCCTGCGCCCGTCGCGCGTGCCGGCGCGGGTAGTAGCCCGCCGCGTAGAAGACCCACTCGCAGCCCTCCATCGCCGCGCGCAAGCCCTCGGCTGCCTCCACATCGACCTGGATTCGCTCGACGGGCAGGCCGTCCAACACGGAAAGATACCGGGGGGTATGAGAGGCGGCGCGCACCGAGCAGCCTTCCGCGAGCAAGGCCCGCACGACGTGTGCGCCGATGTGGCCTGTCGCGCCTAAGACCAGCGCGCGCGGTAACGCATTCCCTTGGCCACTGGGCCACTGGGCCACTTGGTCACTCAGCCGTTGTGCTCAGGGAGGCGATTCGTGCGGCAGACCTCGGCGAAGCGCCGGGCGCTGTCACGCACCCGACGCGCTTGGGTCACGTAGTCGACCTCGACCAGCCCGAAGCGCGGGATGTAGCCTTTCGCCCATTCGAAGTTGTCGATCAGCGACCAGTAGAGATAGCCGATCACGGGCACCCCGTCTTGGATCGCGCGCGCGACCCACCGCAGGTGATTGAGGATGAAGCGCTCCCGCTGGCGGTCATCCGTCGTGCAGATGCCATTCTCCGTGATCAGCACGGGCAACCGGTACGGGAGGGCCCATCGCAAGATCTGACGGATCCCAGGAGGGTACACGTCCCACTCAAGGAAATTCCGCTCGGTGACCTCCGGGTGATGCTGGGTGCTGCACCGGTGGCCCCACCACGGCGAGCCGCGCCAGGCGGATCGCAGGAACACGCGCCCGTAGTAGTTCATGCCGATGAAATCCATGGTGGGGCGTCCATCGTGGACGCGCATGGTCCGGCGGCCCGGGAAGCGCCATCGCCCGCTCATCACGGCCTCCAAAAATCCCTGGTTGTAGGTGCGCTCGGCGAGGGTGGCGGCGAACCGATCAAGCGGATGCCACCGCCGACAGGGTGGAAACGGCTGCGCGTGGTTGGCCAAACTGACGCGCGCCGTCCATCCCTGGGCAGACGCCACGGCGTGGACGGCGTGGTAGCCGGCGGCGTGCGCGCGCAGCTCATGCTCGATCACCCGCAGGAATGCCGGCAGGCTCTGCTCGCCGGGCGGCCCCACCCCGTCGAGGTAGTGCATGACCGCATACACCATCGGCTCATTGATCGTCAGCCAGTAGCTGACCTGATCGCCGAGTGACTCGACCACCCGCTGGGCGAACCGCGCGAAGCAATCCACCACCTTCGGATTCGCCCAGCCGCCTTGTTTGGTCAGCCAGAGCGGATTGGTGTAATGGTGCAGGCTGACGATCGGCTCCAACCCGCGCTGGCGCAGCGCGGTGACAACCTCTCGGTAGTGGGCGATGGCCTCGTCGCTGAAGCGCCCTTCCTCCGGCTCGATGCGGCTCCATTCAACCGACAAGCGATGGGCGTTGTGGGAGAGGGACTGGGCCACATCGAAGTCGTCTCGGAATCTTTGGTACTGATCGCACGCCAGGCCTGAGGGTTCGGCGACCTTGCCGGCCTGTTCCCACGCCCACCAATCGCTGTTGGTATTATTTCCTTCAACCTGATGAGCCGAAGTGGCTGAGCCCCAGAGGAAGCCCGTGGGAAACGTGAACTCAGCCATGCGTTAGCAATCGGCAATCGGCAATCGGCAATCGGCAAGCACGACACTGAGCTGACTGCTGATTGCTGACTGCTGACTGCACGTCATGTGCTGCTGAGTGTGCGCACGATCTGCTTGGCGAGCGCGGGGTGGGCGACGAGTGTCTCCGGACCGGTGAAACAGGGGCGGCCTGAGCAATCGACCATCACGCGCCCCGTGGCTCGCGCAAGCGCCGCAATGGGAACCATATCCCAGACCTTCACGCCGTACTCAAGCACGGCATCGGCTCGACCTCGCAACACCCACAGATGGCCGTAGGCATCCCCATAGGCGCGTTCCAAGAAACAGCGGCTCACCACCCGCTCCATCCCTCGTCGATACGGCGTCTTCAGCCACCATTTGATGCCGCCGTGCAGGATGACGGCGTCATCGAGTGGCGGCGGCCGCTGGACCTTCGGCAGGCGCCGACGGCTGCGGCCGCATTGTTCATAGGCCGGTGCGCGAGAGCCGACGCCCACCGTCACGCCGAGCGCTGGAAAATCGCACACCCCCATGACGGGTCGACCGTGCTCGACATACCCCACCAAGATCGACCACGTCGGCAGCCCACGGGAAAACGCCCTCGTCCCATCAATGGGATCGATCGTCCAGTAACTGCTGCGAGCGAGCGTGAGACCGGGCGATCGACCAAACTCTTCCCCGACGATGGCCTCAGCTGGAAACGCTCGCTGCAGGGCTCGGCGGAGGAATTCCTCAACGCGGCGGTCGGCGACCGTCACGGGGGAACGATCCGGCTTGCGTTCGACCCTCAGGCGGGTGCGGAAATAACGCAAGGCGATGCGTTGCGCTTCGATCAGTTTCGCCTCGGCCCATTGTAAACGCTCGTCACGAATGCGCATCACAATCCTACTTTCGCACACAGCAGACAGCAAACAGCACACAGATGGGGACCCTCAAGAAGAACCCTGTGTGCTGCGTGCTAAGTGCTGTGTGCTTACTCACGGCGTTGTTGTGTCCGGATGAGGTTGAGGGCTGAGCCGGCGCGGAACCAGCGAATCTGCTCATCGGTCAGGGAATGGTTGAGCTGGATCGTCATGGTGGAGCCGTCTGCGCGATGGAGGATCGCGGTCACCGGCTCACCCGGTGCGAGCGCCTTCAGCCCGGTCAGGCTGACGCGGACATTCGCGTCGATCGCGTCATAATCCGACGGCGCGGTCAAGGTCAACGGCAGGATGCCCTGCTTCTTCAGGTTGGTCTCATGCAGCCGGGCGAAGCTCTTGGCGATCACCGCCTTGCACTTCAGATGCCGGGGTGACATGGCCGCGTGCTCGCGGCTGGAGCCCTCCCCGTAGTTCTCATCGCCGACGGCAACCCACCCCAAGCCCTCCGCCTTGTAGTGGCGCGCCGCCTCTGGGATCGGCTTCTCGTTTCCATCGAGCTGATCGATCGCCATGCCGGTGTGTTTCGTGAAGACGTTTTCCGCGGCGGTGAACATGTTGTCGCTGATCCGATCCAGATGACCGCGGAACCGCAGCCACTTCCCCGCCGGGGAGATGTGGTCGGTGGTGCACTGCCCCCGGACTTTGATCAACACCGGCAGGCGCTCGAAGTCACGCCCGTTCCATGGCCGAAACGGCTCCAATACGTGCAGCCGCTCGCTACCCGGCGGCACCAGCACGCTGATCGTCCGGCGCTCCGCCTGCGGCAGGGGCGGCAAGCAGCCCGCCATGCCGCGCGCAAAGCCGTTGGACGGCAGCTCCGGCGCCTCCGGAGGGCTCAGCTTCACGCGGCGTCCATCGGGCGTGTCCACCGAGTCGGTCAGTGGATTGAACCGCAGGTCCGCCGCCAGCGCCATCGCGGTCACAAGTTCTGGGCTGCCCATGAACGCCAGCGTCTCGGCGGTGCCGTCGTTGCGGCGCGGGAAGTTGCGGTTGAACGACGTGAGGATCGAGTTCACTTCGCCGGGCGCGATGTCATCGCGCCTCCACTGGCCGATGCACGGCCCGCAGGCATTCGCTAATACCGTGCCGCCGATCGCCTCCAGCGCTTCGAGCTGCCCGTCGCGCCGGATCGTCTCGTAGATCTGATCCGACCCCGGCGTGATCAGGAAGTAGCATTTCGCCTTGAGGCCGGCCTGCCGGGCCTGCCGGGCCACCGAGGCGGCGCGGCCGATATCTTCGTAGGAGGAGTTGGTGCAACTGCCGATCAGCGCAACGTTGATCTGGGGCGGCCAGCCGCCGCGCTCCACGTCCTTCGCCAATTGCGAAATCGGCCTCGCGACGTCGGGCGAACGAGGCCCGACGATGTGCGGCTCAAGCCAAGAAAGGTCGATCTCAATGACCTCGTCGTAGAACCGCCGGGGGTCCTCCTGGACCTGCGGATCCGCTCCCAGGTCCTCGGCGTGTCGCTGCGCCAGATCCGCCACGCCGGCGCGGCCGGTGGCGCGCAGATACGTGCTCATCCGCTCATCGAACGGAAACACCGAGGTGGTCGCACCCAGCTCCGCGCCCATGTTCGTGATCGTCGCCTTGCCCGTGCAACTGATGGAGCGCGTGCCGGCCCCGAAATACTCGAGGATCTTGTTCGTACCGCCTTTCGTCGTCAGGAGGCCGCAGACCTTCAGGATGACGTCTTTCGGCGAGGTCCAGCCGCTTAAGCGTCCGGTCAGCCGCACGCCGATGAGCTTCGGGCATTTGACTTCCCATGGCAGCCCGGCCATCACGTCGGCCGCTTCCGATCCCCCCACGCCAATCGCCAGCATCCCCAGGCCGCCGGCATTGGGGGTGTGCGAGTCCGTCCCGATGATCAGCCCGCCGGGAAACGCGTACTGTTCCAGGAACACTTGATGAATGATGCCCGCCCCCGGCTGCCAGAAGCCCATCCCGTAGCGCTGGGACGCGGAGCGGAGGAAGTCATACACCTCGCGGTTGGCGTCCAGCGCCGCCTGCATGTCGCCGGAGGCTCCGACGCGCGCCTGGATGAGGTGATCGCAGTGGACCGTCGTCGGCACCGCCACGGCGTCTCGGCCGGCGAGCATGAACTGGAGGATCGCCATCTGGGCGGTGGCATCCTGCATGATCACCCGATCGGGCTTCAGCGTCAGGTAGCTGGTGCCGCGGGCGAAGGCCTGTGTCTCGGCATCCGCCGCGTGCGCGCCGAGAATCTTCTCGGCCAGCGTCAGCGGGCGGCCCAACCGCTTGCGCAGCGCCGCGTGCCGCTGGGCCAGGCCGGCGTACAACGCCTTCAGAGGCTCGTGTTCGCCGTTCGACATGACCGTTCATTATATACTATGCCTCTCCGCCGACAAACATGTCCTTGACAACCACCTCACCGTCCTGATATAGTTACAGTGTCTATGCGCCCTTCTGAACGTCGGGAAGGCGTTGATCCAGAAGTAGTTGGTTGGGGAAACCGCAGGGCGATCTGTTCGGTCGTCCAGCGGTTTTTTCATTTGAGGCCGTCACTTACGGAGCGACAGCGTCCGCCACAAGACTTGGCGGATCCGCCGAGTGGTTTGGCGGAAACGTAAGTTGTGTGACCGAAAATGAAGGGGGGTGTACGGAGCATGGCGAAGGGTACCGTGAAGTGGTTCAGCGACCAGAAGGGGTATGGGTTCATCACCCCGGAGGACGGGTCGAAGGACGTGTTCGTCCATCACAGCGCCATCAAAGCTGACGGCTTTCGCAGCCTTCAGGAAGGCCAACAGGTGGAGTTCGAGGTCACCCAAGGACCGAAAGGTCCTCAGGCTGCCAACGTGACGAAGGCCGCCTAGCGTTGGGCTCGCCGGAAGCGGCCCTGCGCTCTTGCGAGCGCGGGGCCGTTTTCTTTTTCCGGCGATGCGATATAGTAGTGGCATGCGACGCCATGTCTGGATCAGTGGATTCGTGATCCTCTGGATCGCCGTCTTCCATTACGAGACCCTCCGCCTGAACTACCTCAGCCCCCTCATCGGGCGGGAGCTGCCGAAGCTGAAATTTCTGTACCCGCCGGCTGGCTGGATCATGTTCTTCAACGTGGACCGCTCCTACGGGTTCACGGAGGTCTACGGCCTCAAGCACGGCCAGCCGTCTCTGATCGATCCCCACGAGATTTTTGAAACCCGCTTTGTCTGGTACGACAACATTCACCGTAACGTCCTCATCAGCGTGCTCTCTTTGCACGACGCGCCGCGATTCTGCCGATACCTGCGGCGAAAGTTTCCTCAGTATGACGGTTTCACGGTGGTCTACGCGGCGCATCCGGACCTTGCGAATCGTCCGGACGAGATTCAACGGCAGGTCATGTACCGATGTCCGTGAGAGCGTGGTGGCACAAGGCGTTCTTGGTCGAGAGACCGTCGCTCAGCCTGGGGTTGTTCCGGATCGCGGTGGCGATCACGGTCGGGGCTCATCTGTTCCCCGGGTTCTTTCAGATGGAGGACAATTACCTCGCCACCGCCTTCAAGGAGAAGAACGGCTCGTTCTTCCCGCTCTGGGCCCTGCAGCTCATCGAGCAAAGTCCCGACTGGCTGGTGTGGACGTTCGTCGGGCTCTTCGGCGGCTCCTGGGCCTGCGTGCTGATCGGCCTCAATACCCAGGCAAGCTGCCTCCTCATGGGAGTGTCCTGTTACTACTTTTACGCGCTCAATTCCCTCCACATCGGCACGCTGTCATTTGACATTTTGCTGGTCACACTCTCGCTGATGTACGTCACGAGCTACCCCGGCGACTTCCTCTCGGTCGACAGCTTCCTGCGCGGCGACCGAGCCGGCGCCCATGCGTACAAACGCCTCCGGCCGTTTTTCGTGCAGCGGCTGTTGCAATTGCAGATCGCCTGGACCTTTCTCTACACCGGCTTGAGCAAGATCACCGCCGGAGGCAACTGGCTCACCGACAACCCATACTACTATCTTCTGCGCTACCCGCCGCAGGGTGTGGTGCGACAGTTCCCCTTCCGCGCATGGCTGGCGGGGCAGCCTGAGGTGTGCCAGTGGATTGAGCTGGTGGTCATCACGGGGGAATTCGCCCTGCCGTTCCTGCTCTTCATCCGGCGCACGCGCCCCTTCGCGCTGCTGTGGGGTGTCAGCTTTCACGTGCTGCTGCTGGTGACCCTCCATGTGCCGACGATCTTCTTCTTCCTCTTTCCCCCGCAGCTGCTGCTGTTCGTCGAGCCGGAAACCCTCGTGCGGTGGATTGAACGGCGGAGAACCCGTCATGCGCAGCGCGGGCGGATCCGCCTGCTCTACGACGGACGATGCGGATTTTGCCTGGCGAGTGTTGCGCGGCTGTTCGCGCTTGACCTGTTCGGTCGGCTGGAGCCGATTGACTTTCACGGGGTCGCGGATCTACGCGCCATCCACCCGTCGCTGACTCGGGAGGGCTGCCAGAGTCGCATGCAACTGGTGGAGCCGTACGGGAGGATCGCGGAGGGGTTTGACGCGTTTCGCCGGATCAGCGTCCGGCTCGTGCTGCTGTGGTGGCTTGTGCCGCTGCTGTACCTCCCCGGCGCACGCTGGGTCGGCGTACGAGCCTACGATTGGGTGGCGGCGCGCCGCTTCCTCTTCCACCGCAACACCGCCTGCCAGACGAATCAGTGTTCTTCAAACACCTGATCCTGGAAGGTGAACAGCTGCGCGGATTGCCAGGCATCCGGCTGGAGCCCGGCCTTCTGGTGGGCCAGCTCGCGTAAGAATTCCAGCCTCGTCCAGCCGCTCTCTGTCCAGACCTGCGGCAGGAACACCCCGCTGCGGCCGTCCTTCCGCAGCACCACCCCGTCACGCCCGGCGACGATGTCTTGGAAGCTGACCGGTGCCGGCGGGCTCAGGACGGAGACTTCGACGGTGATGTCGTCCAGCTCCTCCGCAGTCACAGGCAGGAAGCGCGTATCCGCCAGCGCCGCTTCGACCGAGACGGTCGGCAGCAGCGAGGCCATCGGCTCGTCTGTCTCGATGCGGCCGATGCAGCCGCGCAACTCCCCGTGCTTGCGCAGCGTCACGAACATGCCGCGCGCTTGCTGCAGCTCAGGAAACACGTCCAGCGCAACGGCCTCGGTCGAGGGGGTGGGTTGAAGTTTCGCGGTGATGACCTGCCGGGCCGCGCGCACCAGCGCCATCCCCGCGTCGCGGGACACCGTCTCCACCGACGCGGACGTCTTCGGCGGATACATCCCGATGGCGGCATACCCCACGACCCCGCGACTCGCCTCACCCGTCGTATCGCCCGAATTCGCGTAGAGGAGCAACCGACGCTCCAGATAGCCGAACCGTTGGGCGAGCAGCAACCCGGCGACCACCGGCCCCCGACCGCACGCCTCCAGGTGGCCCTGGGAGAAGAGCCGATCAACCGCCCCCGCGGTTTCGCGCAGGATGAGGTTGACGGTCTGGTCATCGAGCCGTTTCGCCTCGTCGTACGGATGGTAGTGGGAGAGGTCGGTGCTGAACACGAACAGATACTCGCCGTGCTGCGCCAACTGCGCCAGGGCCGCGGCCAGTTCCTGGGCGTCTGAGAAATCATGGCGGCCCATCAGCATCGGGACCACCCGGAACTCGCCTAAGGCAACCTGCAAGAACGGCAGCATCACCTCCATCGAGTGCTCGTCGGCCTCATGCGCCTCCTCGACGTGCGTGATGCCGGGTTGCGCCTGCAGGAACTCCACGGCCTCCGTGTCGACGGGGATGGGACCCAGCGGCGTGTGGTAGGCGTCGCGGGTCTCGACGGAGGTACCCTCGAAGTTCAAGCGGTGTGTGAAGCCCACGACGACGACTCCATCATAGGCACGCCCCTGGACCTCGTGGAAGGCGCGGGAGGCCACTGACCCCGCATAGGGGTAGCCGGCGTGGGGGCTGATGAGTATGCGGGGCTTGTCGGGCGATGCCGGTGCGCCGTCGTGGCCCGCGAGGAGCTGCTCAATCGTCGCGCGCAAGACGGCAGGGTCATCGGGATAGAACGCCCCGGCCACGCGGGCGCTTCGCGGCTCCGCCGTGACCTCAAGGACAGGGACAAGCGACAAGGTACAAGCGACAAGGCAACACCACAACAGAGGAAGCTGCCCTCGAGTAGGCCTGTTCGACTTGTTACCTGTCGCTTGTCGCTTGTCGCTCTGTCTCATCGGCGTAAGCCCAGCACGCGGAATGGATGTTGCGGCGAGAGCGACACCGTCACCCGATCCCCGAATCGCAGTCGGTGTTTGAGATGCGGCCCGTCGAGAAAGACCGCACCCTCCCGCATCAACCAGACCAACTCAAGACACCGTGGGGGCGAAAGCTGCCCGCCTGTCAGGCGACAACGGGTCAAGCGCCCCTGGTACAGCTCGCGAGGCCGGTACTGAAACCGCTTGGCCCCCCAGGGCAGGCGCCTTCCTCCCGCCGCGGCCATCGCGCTGCTGGAGCCCGCGGCGGTGGCCACCCACAATCCTGAACTCTTGTGATCTTCACACCGGGCGCCGAGCCGCAGGCGATAGCGGCTCATCGTGGCGGGATCCTCATGGGCGATCAGCACGTCATTGAGCGCTAACGGACCCAGCCGCCGGCCGTTGAGCGCAACGGCCAAGCGGTAGAGCAAGAGCGCGGGCAGCCGGCCCTCCAACGCGTCCCGCACGACTCGATGGACGTCCGAGGCGGTGGCCGCGCAGAACACGGCCTCACTGCGCGTCGGATCTGAGTTCACGCCCAGGAGCGGCGTGTCCTTCATGAAGTGGGAGGCCTGCAGCACCGTCCCGTCGCCTCCCACACTCAGCACCAGATCGTAGCCGGTGGCGGGCCGAAGGCGCTCGCGATAGACCAGGGTCTCCCGCACGCCGAGGCTGCGCAGGCTGCGCACCACGGCATCGAGGGTGCGTTGTTGCACGCGGTGGGCCGCGAGCCAGTCGAGGGCATCGGGGTGACTCGCTCGCAGCAGCCGCCTCAGCCACGGATCCTTCCGCTCCACCACGTGGAGCTGATAGGCGCTTTTCTTGTAGACGACCAACACCCGTTTCATGGGCCGAGAATAGTGTACTGATTAATGGGCTCAAGGAAAACGAAAATTCAGATTTAACGTTTGATGGTTTTTGATAATTTTTGTTGCATTTTTATAGAACCCTGCTAGAGTGTTGTGTTAACAGAGGAGGGTACCCATGACCAGACGGTTAGGGGCAATCGCAGTGGTCCTCGCGTTGGTGGCAGCGCCCATTGCGGCGTTTGCGGCAAGCCCGTGGACGCAAGAGGTGGACTATCTTGGCAAGGTAAAGGGCAAGTTCGTCTACGGCCTCAAGAACGGGCTGCTGGGCTGGACGGAGATCTTCAGCGAACCGGCGGAAGCCATCCAGGGTGGAGGGAACTTCTTCCTCGGCATCGGCGAAGGGCTCTTCAACGGCATCGGGCAGACCGTCGGCGGGGCGTTGCACGTGGCAACCTTCCCCATCCCGCAGATCGACGTCCCCCTTCCGGAAGGCGGGACGCAGCTCCTTCAATAGCCTTTTGCTTCCTGCGCAATCGACAAGGCCCTTGGGAATCCCCAAGGGCCTTTGTTTTTCTCAGGGATGAGGCTATACGCGCACGGCACCACAAACAAGGTCAGGAGGGTTGAGAGCAGCACCCCGCCGATGACCGCGACCGCCATCGGGATGCGCGTCTCCGCCCCAGGCCCCACGGCCAGGGCCGGAGGGACAGCGGCCGCCACCGTCGAGATGGACGTCATGAGGATCGGACGCAGCCGCATGGGGCACGCGTTCAGGAGCGCCTCATGGACGCCCTGCCCTTGTTCCCGAAGCTGGTTGGTGAAGTCCACCAACAGGATGGAGTTTTTCTTGACGATCCCCATCAGCAAGATCAGTCCGATGAAACTGTAAATGTTCAGCGACTGCCCTCCCACCCAGAGCGCCATCAGGGCGCCGGAGACGCTGAACGGAAGTGCTAAGAGCACCAGGACGGGATGGAGGTAGCTGTTGTACTGCGACGCCAGCACCATGTACGCCACGAGGACGCCGAGCCACAGGACAAACAGGAGGCTTTGAAACGACTCGCGGAACGTCTGCGCGCTGCCGCCGAAGACCGCGTGATAGCCCTGCGGCAGGACGTCCTTGGCGATCCGCTGCACCTCCCGCAATGCCTCCGCCTGCGACCGGCCCGGGGCGATGTTCGAGAAAACGCTGATGGCCCGCTCGCGGTTCTTGCGCGTGATGGTCAACAGCGACGGATTTTCGGTGATCGTCACGATGTCCTTCAGTTGGACCAGCTCGCCGTGGCGGTTCCAGACCCATAACCGCTCGATGTCATCGGCCTGCAGACGCTGGGTCGGCATCAACCGCACCCGCACGTCGTAGCGCCGGCCTCCGCGGGTGTACTTGGCCACCCGCTCCCCCCCGATGAGCGCGTTGATGGTCCGCGCGATCGTCGCCATGCTGACACCGCGCGCCGCCGCCTGCCGGCGGTCGGGCCGCACGCGCACCTCCGGCACGCCGGTCAAGTAGTCGCTGTCGACGTCCACCATGAGGGGGTTTCGGCTCATCCGCCGTTCCATCTCCTGCGCGATGACGCCGAGCTGCTCCCAGTCCGGTCCGCGGATGCTGAACTCAATGGGAAATCCCCGCTGGGCGGAGAACCCGCTGAGGCTCAGGTCTTGAATCGAGGCCTTCACATCGGGAATGGCGTTGAGCTCCTTCCGGAAGAGCGCCATCAACTCGCGTTGCGACAGGGGATGTCTGTCCGGCGGCACGATCCGGCGCTGGCGCGGCGGATGGAGGGTGATGAACAAGATGCCCGCGTTCACCTCCCCGCCGCCGAAGCCGCCGATGGCTCCGAAATAGCGCTTGATCTCCGGGCGGCTCATCGCGAACTGCTCCGCCAGCTTGAATTGCTCATCCGTGAACTCGATCGACGAGCCGACCGGCGTCTGCAGCCGGACCAAAAACATGCTTTGATCCTGCGGCGGCACGAACTCCTTCCGCAGCCACGGCAGCACCCCCAACGACACGACGAAGATCGCCGCGGAGGCCAGGAGCACCATTCGCCGATTCCGCAGGGACCAGATCAGCGCCGCGTGATAGCGAACCGCCAGGATCCGAAACGCCGATTCCACCGCTTTGCCGAATTGCGTGCGCCGCTCGCCGATCCGAAGGAACTGGGCGCAGCGCATCGGGGCCAGCGTCAAGGCTTCCAGGAGGGAGAGTGCGACCGCGATGGAGATGGTCATGCCGAATTCGAAGAAAAATTTCCCGATGAGGCCGGCCATGAACGCCACCGGCAGGAAGATCGCGATGATCGACAGCGTGGCCGCCAGCGCCGCCGAGGTGATCTGCCGGGCGCCCAGCCTGGCCGCCTCGATCCGCGCGAGGCCCTGCTCGCGGTGGCGCACGATGTTTTCCAGTACCATGATGGCGTCATCCACCACCACGCCGATCGCCAGGGAGAGTGCGAGCAGCGTGAAGGTGTTGAGGGTGAAGCCGAGGAAATACAAACAGATGAACGATCCGACGATCGAGGTCGGGATCGCCATGAGGATGTTGAGCGTCGCACTCCACGACCCGAGGAACGCCCAGCAGACCAGGGACGTCAGGATGGCCGAGAGGATCAGCGTGAAGGTGAGCTCGTTGATCGAGTCCTCGATGAAGCGCGTCCGGTCAAAGTTGACGCCGAGCTGGATCCCCTGAGGCAGTCGTTGCGCCACCTCCGCCATTTTCCGGCGCACCCGCCGGGCGACCTCCACGTCGTTCGCCCCGCGCTGCTTGCGGATCCCTAAGCCCACCGCCGTCTCGCCCATGATGCGGGAGATGCGCCGTTGGTCCGCCAGCCCGTCCTCGATGACCGCCACATCCTTCAAGGCAATCGGGGTGTAGATCGGCTGGCCCCCGCGGCTCGGGATGAGGATCCTGCCGAACTCCTCCACGCTGCTCGCCTCGCCCATGGCGCGCACGTTGAACTCTTTCGCGCCGGTCTCCAGGCGGCCGGCCGGCAGCTCCGCGTGCTCCCGTTGGATCGCCGTGATGACATCCTCGATGGTCAACTGAGCGACCTCCAGCTTGTCCGCATCGATCCAGACGCGCAGGTTGCGCTCGAGAAATCCGCCCAGGAAGATTTCACCCACGCCGCTGATCGTCTGAAACTGATCCTTCAGGTGGTCCTGCACGTACTCCATCAGCTCGCGCTTCGGCACGTCGCCTGAAACGCCCAGCCACATGATGGGTTGATCCTGCGGATTGACCTTGGTCACGATCGGCGGATCCAGCTCGCGTGGCAGGCGCAGCTGCGCCTGGGCGAGCTTGGTCTGCACCTCCTGCACGGCGACGTCGATGTCGCGCTCCAGATCGAATTCAATGGTGATCGTCGCTTGTCCCTGGCGGATCGAGGAAGAGATATCCCGGATGCCTTGGATGCTCGTGATGACGTCTTCCGTGACATCCACGACGTCGGTCTCCATCACCTCCGGGGCGGCACCCTCCCATCGCAGATCGACGGACACGACCGGAAACTCGACATCCGGCATCTGGCTCACGCCCAGTCGCTTAAAACTGATCGTGCCGAAGACGATCAGCCCGGCCATGAGCATCCAGGCGAACACCGGTTTCTTGATCGACAGATCAGAGAGGGTCATCCCCCCACCTGTGCGCCCCGCCGAAGGCGGGGCCAACGGTTAAGCCCCCCACGCGTATCAAGGCAGCCCGGGATCGCCGCACCGGAGCTGCCTTGATGCTCAGGTGGTGGGATCATGAGCGGTGGCGATTTGCAAGCGTTGGTAGAGCCGTTGCACGTCGTACGTCGCCGCGATGAGGTCGCGGCGCACATCTTGAAGCTCCTGAAGCGTCTGGAGGACGTCGAGGTTATTGACGATGTTGAGACGGTAGTCGTCCAGTTGGAGCCGGTAGTTGTCCTCGGCGGCTTTCCACGCGCGATCCAAGGCCTGTTGCCGGGCGATCGCCAACTGCACGTCCGAGTAGGCGTCCCGAATCTCGCGTTGCGCCTCCCGGTGAACCTGCTCGAAACGCCATTTTGCCTGACGGGCTTTCGCCGAGGCCGTCTGGATATCCCCGAGCACCTCGCTGCCCTTGAAGATCGGCACCTCCACCTTCAAGAGGACGTCCCAATCAACCCCCGAGGCGTTCCCGACCCGACGGGTGTAGTAGTTGCCCTCCACATCGACGTCGGGCCACAGCCCGGATTGGGCCACCACCACCTCGTGCTTGACGATCCGCCAGGCCTCCTCCTCCGCTTGCACATCCGGACGCAGGTGTGCGCGCTGGACGCACGTCTCCTCGTCGTCGAGCATCGGCGCGCCCGCCGCATCGTCCGCGAGTCCGCTGATCTGCGGCAGACCGGTGAGGAACTCAAGCAGGTGACGCGCCGTCGCCTCCTGCCGCCGGACGCGTTCGATCTCAGCTTCGTCGCGCCGAAGCCGCGCCTCGGCGCTGACCCGATCGCTCGGCCTTGAGCGGCCCAGCCGCTGCCGCGCAGCCAGCTCATCGAGTCGCTCCACCAGCGCCAGGCGGATCGCCTCCAGCGTCGCCAAATCTTCCCGCTGCTGCCTCAACAGGGAGAACGCGTCCACGACGTCGAGGAACAACAGGTGCTCCGCCCGCCGGCGCTCGAACGCGCGCTCGCGGCGCTGGGCGCGCGAGGCGGCCAACGCCGCAAACTCCTTGAAGCCGGAGAAGATCGGCTGCGTGAAGACAAATTTTCGCTCTGGGATATCCTGGAGGCTGAACGCCGAGGCGTTGTTGCCGTCCTGCCGCTTGCGAGACCATTCGAACGTCGCGGTGGGCATCACGGTGCCGAGCGCCTCGAGGAACCGCCCTTCGGCTTCCCGGATCTTCTCCTGGTGGATCAGGAGCTCCTCGCTGCGCGCCAGCGCGAGCTCATAACACTCTTCGAGCGTCAAGACGTCAGAGGCGGAGGAAATCCCCGAGGGCATGAACAGCAGAAGGACGATCCCACACAGGATGCGCATGAGGTTAGAGGGTTCCTTGCAGCGATGCGGAGAGTTTGGTAACCACCCGGTGGAACGCCGCCAGCTCCCCGGCGTTGAGCGAACCCAGCACGTCCTCCCAGCGCCGGCGGATGACGGATTGAAAATCGCGGATAAACTGCTCGCCCCTCGGCGTGAGCTGCACCAGGACTTGCCGGCGATCGGTTTCTCCTGGGGCGCGCCGGACGTACCCCGCACGGGCCAAGCGGCTCGCGATGCCGGTGGCGGTGGGCATCTTCACGTGGAGGCCATCGGCCAGACGACCCATTGAGGGATGTCCGTATCCTCGGATCGCCAGCAGCATGAGCAACTGGGTCTGGGTGACCCGGCGCTTGACAAAAAAGTCCAGCTGCACGCCCCGGATGATGTTGGGCATGAGCTGGGCCACCGCTTCGCTGACGTGGGATCGGCTGATCGTCATGTTTAATTCGCTTATGCTAAATATTAGCTGATAAAAAATAATTTGTCAATAGGCCCCGATACGCCAGGCGCGGCGCAGGGTCTCCAGCGCCTCCTGCACCACGCGCTCCGGTGAGCTCGTGGTGGGCAGCCGCCTCCAGCAAGCAGCCTCAGGTCTTCGGACCGGCTCAAACCCGTGTTTCAGGCGGTCGTAGTGCTCCGGTCTGGCTTCTGACAGGTCGCTCTGCCTGGCCAGGCGCCTCCCCACCCGTTGCCTCGCCACCTGCCGAGGTGCTGTGCACTCAAAGAAATAGAACGAACCACCGGCGCGTTTCGCGATGCGTCTCAGCGCCCGGCGCCCTTCGGCCCTTGAGAACGTCCCGTCGCAGACCACCGACCGGCCCTGGCGGATGACGGCTTCGGCTCGCTCGATCAACCGTTCGTACACCAGGGCTGAGACGCGCGGGGCGTAGAGCCCGTCCGAGAAACCCCTTGCATCCTCCCCTGCTTCGCCACCTGGCTTCGCAGAGGCGAGCCGCCGAAATCTCGCAAATTCTTTCAGCCGGATCTCATCGGTCCGCAGCCACACCGCCCCCAACCGCTCGGCCAGCCCGCGGGCCAGGGTGCTCTTCCCTGTGCCGATCAGGCCGCCGACTGCGATGAGCCGCGGGGGGGCAAATTGCCTGGCGTACCGCACGGCCAGCGCAAAGTGCCGTCGGGAAAGCTTCCGTACCCGTCGACCTTCCGCGGCGCGCGGATGCTGCAGCCACGAAAGCCCCCTGACCTTGCCCCGCACCAGGCTGCGGTGGCATTTGTAGAACGGCAGGAGCGGCTCGCACGTGACATCGCGGCTGTTCCGACGATAGCGCGCCACCAGCGCCTCGGCCAGTCTGGGCTTGCCGCGAAACTCGAGATCCATCGCCAGGAAACTCAGGTCGTTGATGGCGTCGCCGCAGCGAAACGCCGGCTGGAACTCCACGCAATCAAAGATCGTCACCGGCTCAGTCATGCAAATGTTCTCGCAGCGCAGATCCCCGTGGCCGTCGATGATGCGTCCCTCGCGCACCCGCCGTTGCAGCAGAGGTTCATGGAGCGAGAGGAACTGCCGATACGCCGATTCCAGCAACCGGAGGTCCTTCTCCGACAGCAGCCGCCCCACAAATGGGGCGCACTCCCGGAGGTTGCCAAGCACAAGCTCCGCAACGAGCCGGGAAGCGCCAAACCGGTTGATGCGTGCGCTGCGCGCACACGTCCTGAAGAACCGCGCCAGGATGTCTGCGATCCGGAACATATCGCGCCGGCTGACCCGGTCTTTCGCCACGAGCTGATCGAGCATCCGCGCCTCAGGCAGTCGGCGCATCGCAACCAGCCACTCCACCACTCGACCCTTCCCTCCGAGACACAGGCCCTCGGTGCCCTCCACCACCGGCGCAAGGCCCAGATAGATGCGGGGAGCGAGCCGCCGGTTGAGCGTCAGCTCCAAACCGCACCACCGCCGTCGCAGCGCCAGGGTGGAGGCGTCGAGAAATGGAAAGGTGACCGGCTTCTTCAACTTGTAGGCGAAGGCCCCGGCGAGGAACACGTGGGAGACGTGCGTTTCCCGTCGCTCGACGCAATCGACCGGAGGAGTGTAGCTAGCGGGATTCGACAGAAACGACACGAGGCGGGCCTCGTGCCGTGCGAGAACTGTGGCCTGATTACGCGAGCTTGCCAACGTTCGAGGAGGAGCGAATGCTCGCCCAGATCGCCAGGAGCCCCAGGCCGAGGGCGATGAGGAGTGCCGGCGTGCTCATCGCGCCGTAGTGCGCCGGGGCGAGCATGCCGAAGAGCATAGGGCCGGAGAGATACGTATTGATCCGCGAGGTCAGCAGGGCTTTCTTCCTCGCGGCGGGAATCTGGTCAGCCGGGACCTTGCCGGTGAGGAGACGTTTCTGGGTGGGCCAAATGATGAACCACACGTTGAACCACATGATGGTTCCCAGGAGCATCCCGAAGAGAATCCACATAGCCCGGTGGGTCAGGCCCATCGTGTCGATCAAGAGACTGGTCGCACCGAAGCCGACGCCTGGGGTGTAGAAGTAGGTCAGGACGAACAGCGAAAGTCCCGCGAGGAACGTGACCATCGCACCCCACCGGAACCACCACAGGGCGCGGGGCATCAGCTGCGGGTTGACGGCCTTTTTCGCCGCGTCATCGAGCGAGCCTTGGAGGGGGACATTCACGAAATTGAAGAAATAGAGATGCCCGATCCACGTAATGCCCGCGATCACATGCAGCCATCGGATGATCAGGTGGAGATTGCTGTACAGATCCGGCATGATGACTCGCCCTCCTGTGTGGCGTTATTATACACCCTCACCGGATCGCATCAAGCAGTTCCACCAGCTTTGCCACATCCGTCGTCGGCAGCTTGCAGAGGTAGTTCTCACACACATAGGCCGTGGGCTGGCCGTTGAGCTGGACCTGATTGGCCACAAAGGGGATGAGCGATTCAATCGTCCGGCCCGCTTCCCCTGGTGGATGCAAGACGACCGAGGCCCGAGGCAGGAACCGGCGGTGGACGTGCTCCAGCATCCGGCGGGTCGCCGGGGCATCGGGATCACCCGCAATGACGATCTCCTGCGAGGGACCCAGCCATCCGTCCACCGCGATCAGAAATTGGGGAAACGCGTGCGGAGCGCGGGCGACCTCTCCCGAAAAGGCTTCAATGAGCCGCTTCGCCTTGTCCTGCATCGCTTCGTCCATGGTCAGTTGACTCAAGCGCACCAACACCAGGGCGGCCACTGAGTTGCCTGACGGAATCGCGCCGTCGTACAGCTCCTTGGTGCGGGCGATCAGGGTTTCATTCTTAGCACCACTCAGGAACAACCCGCCTGCGGCATCGTCCCAGAAGAGTGGCAGCGCTTGCGTCATCAGTCGTTTGGCCTCCGACAGCCAGCGCGCCTCACCCGTGGCCTCATACAACGCAAGCAACCCCCAACTGAGGAACGCGTAGTCATCAAGAAACGCGTGGATCTCGGCCTGGCCGTCCCGATAGCGGTGGAGCAGTTGCCCCGAACGCTGCAGTCGATCGAGAAGAAACGTCGCGGCGCCTGCGCCCGCCTCGCCGTAAGCCGGTTCCCCAAGTGCCTTCGCGCCATAGGCCAGCGCGCCGATCATCAAGCCGTTCCAGTCGGTGAGGATCTTGTCGTCACGGTGCGGCCTCGGGCGCCGGTTGCGCTCTTGCAGCAGCTTGGCGCGTGCCAAGGCAAGGTGCTCAACGGCTGATAACTGTTGGTTCAGGTGAAGGAGGCTATGCCCCTCAAAATTTCCCTGGTCAGTCACGTCATACGCCTGGTTGAACGGCGCCGCGCCCTCCACTCCCAAGACGGCCTCAACCTGTGATGGACTCCACACGTAAAACTCCCCTTCCTTGCCGACCTCGCCGGCGTCCTCTGCGGACAAGAAGGCCCCCTGCGGATCGCGCAGATCGCGCAGCACATAGGTGAAGATGCCTCGGGCGACCTGCGCGTAGTCGGCCTTGCCGGTAATCTGAAACGCCTCAAGATACGCCAGGGCCAACAAGGCTTGGTCGTAGAGCATCTTCTCGAAATGGGGGACGAGCCACCGCTCGTCGGTGGAATACCGATGGAACCCGCCGCCGAGATGATCGTGGATGCCGCCGCGAGCCATCGCCTGAAGCGTCGTCTCGACCATCTCCAAGGGCTTGGGGTCACGATCCCGATACCACACGCGCAAGAGGAAGGAGAGCGCGTGCGGTCGGGGGAACTTCGGGGCCGGTCCAAATCCGCCGTGGTCGGGATCGTATTGGGCGCTCAACTGCGCAACCGCCTCCTGGAGGGTCTCGCGCGTTAACGGCACCGTCGTCAGGCGCTGGGTCTCGGCTTGGAGCGCTTGGGTGATTGATTGGCTGGTGGCCAGGAGATCGGCGCGTTTGGCTTGCCAGGCCTCGTGGATCGAGCGCAGGACCGTCCTGAATCCCGGACGACCGTACGCGTCCTCGGGGGGGAAATACGTCCCGCCCCAGAACGGCCTGCCCTCGGGAGTCAGAAAGACGGTCATGGGCCATCCGCCCTGCCCCGACATCGCCTGCACTGCCGTCATGTACAGGGCGTCAAGATCAGGCCGCTCCTCCCGATCCACCTTGATGGATACAAACCACTCGTTCATGAGCCGGGCGATTTCCGGATCTTCGAACGACTCCTGCTCCATCACATGGCACCAGTAGCAGGTGGAGTAGCCGATCGACAGGAGAATGGGTTTGTCCTCACGCGCAGCTGTGGCGAGCGCCTCGTCGCCCCACGGATACCAGGCCACCGGGTTGTAGGCGTGTTGTAAGAGGTAGGGACTCTTTTCCTTAATGAGACGGTTCGGCTGACGACCCGGATGTTCCTGCACCATAGGGACTGACTCCGTGTGCGGCCAGGGACGTGTGCCGGCCAACCAGATGGCACCGGCGATCCCCCCGACCATGATCACCAAGAGCCACTCTTTCCTTCGCATCCTCCCTATTATAACAAGCGCTTGCGTTCGGAGGCTGCTCATGCTACAGTACGCGCATGTCACGGTCGCAAGCTGCACGGACCCTGACCTTCCTGACGATTGCCTTCCTGAGCGTTCCCTCCCTCAGTCACGCTGCCAGCCCGACGACCAAGTTGGGTCGAGGCCTCGCGAACATCATCACGGGGTGGGTCGAAATCCCCAAACGCATCGCCGAGACCTCCAACACCGAAGGGATGGCGGCCGGGCTCACGTGGGGGCTGCTGCGCGGGATGGGCCACGGATTCGTCCGGACCGCCGCAGGGTTCTACGAGTTCTTCACGTTCCCCTTTCCGGCCCCGCCTGACTACGAGCCGGTCATCCAGCCCGAGTTCGTCTTCTGGGAAGAATCCAGCGCTGTCCCATAAATCCTGAAGTGGGTTCGGGTTGTCGTGTCACCGTACCTGAACACGGGAGGTGAGGGATGGATTGGCAGTTGGTGCTCATTCAGCCGGTCCAAGTCTTTTTCAGCCAGCTCATGGGGTTTCTCCCCAACGTGCTGGGGGCCCTGTTCATCCTGCTGGTCGGATGGGCGGTCGCCAAGGGGGTGGAAGGCGTGATCGTCAAGTTGCTCAAGACGGCGAAGCTGGACAAGCTCGCGGATAAGGTGCAATTGACCGAGGTGTTAAGCAAAGGTGGTATCAAACGCAAGCTCTCGGAAGTCATCGGGGTGATCATCTACTGGCTTGTGACGCTGGTCGTCCTCATTGCCACCCTCAACGCCCTGCAGCTCACCGTCGCAGCCCAACTGCTTGAGCACATCGTCGCCTTCCTCCCGAACGTGGTGGCGGCCATCTTCATCCTCGTGGCTGGCATTGTCACGGGAGCGTTTCTCGCCAGCACCGTGCGTACCGCGGCGAGCAATGCGGGGGTGGATGCCTCCAGGCTGCTGGGCCAGGCGGTCCAAGCCATCGTGGTGATCTTCGCCATCTCCGCCGCCCTGCGACAACTGCAAATCCAGTTGGTGGGGGAAGCGTTCCTCATCGTCCTCGCCGCCGTCAGCTTTGGGTTGGCGCTGGCCTTCGGCCTGGGATGCAAGGATCAGGCGGGGCGCTGGTTCAACGGCGTGGTCGACGAATTGTCATCGAAGAGACGGTAATTCTCGCCGTGCACGCGCGCGCAGCCCGACCGTTCCTCGCCGGCGTTCTGGCAACGGTCGGGCTGCTGTGTGTTGCCGCGTCGGCTCTCGCCCTCCACGTCGATCGTCTGGATCCTGAAGAGACCGCGCAGCTCCAGGCGGTCCTTGAACGCCTCGATCCGCTCATCAGTTCCCACAAGCAATCCGGCACGGCCAACCTGCTCACCTGGGAGGAGCTGTACCAACCCCTCACCGAGGAGCAGCGCGCGTTCCTCGATGCCGTCCGCGCCTTGCGCGGAACCGATCTCGGCGCAACCTCCCACTATTTCGGGGAGTTGAGCGAACCGCCCGACGTGGTGCCGGTGGGTCCCCAGGAATACCTCAAGGAAGGCCAACCGATCTTGCTGGACGCCCAGGTTCTGCCTCGGGAAGCCATGCTGGCCTACGAGGCCATGATGGAGGCCATGGCGCACGACCTCGGCAAGCGCCTCCTGGTTGAGTCCGGCTATCGCTCGCCGGCTTATCAGCTGTATTTGTTCCTCTTCTATCTGCCGAAGCACGACCATTCCATCCGCGAGACCAACCGTTTCGTCGCCTTGCCGGGACACAGCGAGCACGGCTACCCTCCCCGCCAAGCCGTCGATTTCATCAACGAGGAGGGCATCAATGGCGAGGACAACCCTGAGGCGTTCGAAGCCCTCCCGGAATACCAGTGGCTTGCGCACCATGCGCACGAGTTTGGATTCGTGCTGTCGTACCCCCGCGATAATCCGCACAACACGGCGTTCGAGCCGTGGCATTGGCACTTTGAACAGAGTGACAAGTGACAAGGGACAAGTGACATGATTCTCTTCTTGTCGCTTGTCGCGTGTCGCTTGTCGCCGCTATGAGCAAGCCGTCTTCCCTCATTAGGGCGCTGGGGCTCTTCGATGCGACGATGCTGGTGGTGGGCTGCATCGTCGGCGTCGGGATCTTCCGCACGGCCAGCTCAATCGCCACGCACCTCCCAAGTCCCTCGCTGATCCTCGCGCTCTGGGTCGTCGGGGGACTCGTGTCATTGTGCGGTGCGTTGTGCTACGCCGAATTGTCCACGCTGTTTCCACAGAGCGGGGGCGACTACGTCTACATCACGCAAGGCTACGGCCGGTTCTGGGGCTTTCTCTTCGGCTGGACGAAACTGTTCATCGAGCGAACCGGCACCATCGCCATCCTGGGTTTTGTGTTCGCGGAGTACCTCGGGCGGTTGTTCCCGATGTCGCCGGTTGCGCTGCGAGGCCTCGCCGCCGGCTCGATTGTGCTGCTGACCGCCATCAACGTCTTGGGGGTGCGGCGGGGCACAGCGGTCCAAAACATTTTTACCGTGCTGAAGATCGGGGCGTTGGTCAGCGTGATCGCAACCGGCGTGATTGCGTTGGCCGGCGGGCGCGGCGTGGCCGTTGACTGGCGCCTCCCCGCCCTGACCCTGCCCGTCATCCAGTCGTCCGGCGTGGCGTTTGTGTTTGTGCTGTGGACCTTCGGCGGATGGACGGAGGCCGCCTACGTCGCCGAAGAAATCCGCGATCCGTCCCGCACGCTGCCGCGTTCGATTCTCGGAGGCCTGGCGCTGGTGACTGTCTTGTATCTGCTGGTGAACATCAGCTACTTGGTCTGCGTGGACATGACCGACTTGCCGACCACCACGCTGGTCGCCTCGCATGTGCTGGAACGCCTGTGGGGAAATCCGGGGGCGACGTTCATCGCCGTCATGGTAGCCTGCTCGGCGTTCGGCGCGCTCAACGGCTACATCCTCACCGGCGCGCGCATCCTGTATGCGATGGGCAAGGATCATCCCCTCTTCGAATGGTTGAGCGCCGTGCACCCGACGTATCACACGCCGGCCCTGGCCTTGTGGACCAACGCGGCGATCGCCGTGGTGCTAGTGTTCACCAAGACGTTTGACCAGATCATGACCTACTCCACGGTCGTCATCTCCGTGTTCTTCGTGATGGCGGTGCTGGGGGTGATCGTCCTGCGGCGCGCGCATCCCACGCGCCCAAGGCCCTACCGCGCCTGGGGGTATCCGCTGACCCCGCTGCTGTTCTCCTTGGTGATGTGCGGCTTCATCCTCGACGTCTGCGTGAAGCAGCCGCGTGAGGCGCTCTTCGGCTTCGGCCTCCTCGTCCTAGCGCTACCCTTTTACGCGCTCTCCCGCCGGCGAGTGGGGTGAAAATACCTCTTGACTGCTTTATGCATGTCGGTAGACTAAACAACACAAAGGGTCTAAGAAGGATGTCTTGTGCCCCTTCTTAGAGGAGGTTCGGTGGTCGGGCCGCCATCTAGCATTGCTGGATGGCGGTTTTTATTTTGCGCTTCCGCGACGGAAAACGAGCCAGCCAGCGAACCATCGAACGAGCAATCCAAGATCTTCGGGCAATTACGGAGCAATTTGGGACGCAATACAAGAAACCAGGCCGATGAGGCTATAATAGCGTCGTGAAATCTCTCATGTGGTCCTTTAAGACAAGAGTACTCGCCTGGTCCGTGTTGCTCGGGCTGCTCGTCGTGGCGATTGGTCTGCTTGCCGGGCAGATGAGCCATACGGTGGCTCGATCTTCGCAAGCCATTCTCACCGAGAACGTCTCTAGTCTCAAGGCTGCAGAAGAGCTTGAGATCACGCTGTTGGACCAAAAAGGCCTGGTCAGCAGCTACCTGGTGAACGGCGATCCGCAATGGCTGAAGCTCCTGGAAGAGAAGCGTGCCAAATTCGAGGAGTGGTTTAACAAAGCTAAACAGGTCGCCTTGACAACACATGAGCAGCGAATCTTGGATCGGATTCGTTTGCTCTATCAAGAGTACGACCGTCTGCGGTATCACGTCATCCAGCTTGCTCAGGATGGCGAGACGCGCGCGGCCGAGCAGCTGTTGTTCCAGCATGGCCGCGAGCTGGCGGATCGGCTTTATGATTCCTGCGAGGAACTGCTCTTCTTCAATGAGCAGCTGATCGCGGAGTCGCAGCAAGCCAGCGGTCACCGGCTCATTTGGTTTCAGACGATGCTCTGGGGCAGCGTGGCCACCGCCATCCTGTTGGGGGTGCTCGGTGGCTGGCTGATCGCGCGGAGCATGACGCGACGGCTGGTGCAGTCGGAGAAGCTCGCCTCCCTGGGGCACATGGCAGGCCTCGTCGCCCACGAGGTGCGCAATCCCCTGACCGCGATCAAAATGCGCATCCACGCGTTGCAGGACGAACTCGAGGCGTCACACGCCAGCCAGGATCACGTGACCGTCATCCGGCAGGAGATCGAGCGGCTGGAGCGAATGGTCCAGAACTTTCTGGACCTCGCGCGGCTGCCGGAGCCCTGCCTCCGGTTGCTTGCGGTCAGCGACGTCATCACGCGGGCGCTTGAGGTCATGAAGCCAACTCTTGAGGAACAAGCGATACAAGTCCGCACCAGCCTGTCCGACGGCCTGCCCTTGGTGCACGGCGATGCGGAGCAGCTGGAACAGGTGCTATTGAATCTGCTCCTCAATGCCGTCCAGGCCATGCCGGAAGGTGGGGTGGTCGATATCGGGGCTTCTTGGGCGGATGGATCGCTCGAAGTCTCCGTGAGCGACACCGGCCCCGGCATCCCCAAGGAGTCGCGGGCCAATCTCTTCGAGCCCTTCTTCACGACGAAGGCCAATGGGATCGGGCTTGGACTGTCACTGGCCAAGAAGGTGGTGGAGCAGCATCGAGGCAGCATTGCACTGAAGGATCGCCATGGGGCGGGCACGACGGTGGCGATCCGGCTCCCGCTGCTCCAACCTGTCGGAGCGGTCGCATGAGCCGCATCCTCGTCGTAGATGACGAGCGCAACGTCTTGACGTCATTCCAGCACCTGCTCGGTAAGAAGGGACATGAGGTCCTCACGGCCAAAAGCGGCGAGCAGGCGCTCTCGCTGCTCGGATCGAATTCGCCCGATCTTATTCTCATGGATATCCGCATGGCCGGGCTCTCCGGCCTGGAGACCTTCCGGCAGGCGAAGGCCATCGTCCCGAAGGTGCCCGTGATCATGATGACCGCGTATGGCACGACCGATACCGCCATTGAGGCGATGAAGCTCGGGGCGTTCGAGTACACCCTGAAGCCCTTCGATATCCCGAAGCTGACCGCGCTGATCGAGCGGGCCTTGGCCATGGGGCAGCTCATGCGCACCCCTGTGACCTACGGCGCCGCTGATGCTGATGCGCGCGCGCAGCGGATCATTGGAAAGTCCTCCAAGATGATTGAGGTGTATAAACTTATCGGGCAAGTCGCGCCCTCCAATGTGACCGTGCTGATCCGGGGGGAGAGCGGCACCGGTAAGGAGCTGGTGGCCCGGGCCATCTACCATCATAGCCAGCGGGCGGAACGGCCGTTCATCGCGGTCAACTGCGCGGCGATTCCTGAAACACTCCTGGAGAGCGAACTGTTCGGCTATGAAAAGGGGGCCTTTACGGGGGCGGTGGCTCGCAAGCCGGGCAAGTTTGAGCAGGCCAGCGGTGGGACCATACTCCTAGATGAAGTGGGAGACATGAGCCCTTCCACCCAAGCGAAGGTGTTACGGGTGCTCCAAGAGGGCACGTGTGAACGTCTCGGAGGCCACGAGACGATCCGCGTGGATGTGCGGCTGCTGGCGGCGACCAATCAGGACCTCGAAGCGTTGATCCGCGACCGGCGGTTTCGGGAGGATCTTTACTACCGGCTCCATGTCGTGACGATTACCGTGCCGTCACTCCGGGAGCGTAAAGAGGACATCCCGCTGCTGGCGGAATACTTCCTGAAGCGGTACAGCCGGGAGCTCCAGAAAAGCGGCATGCGGTTATCCCCGGAGGCGTTGGAGCGGTTAAGCGCCTACGAGTGGCCGGGCAATGTCCGCGAGCTGGAGAACTGCATCAAGCAGGCGATGGTACTGGGCCAGGGCGATGTGCTGATGCCGGAACATCTACGCCTCGGGCAGAGCTCGGCCGTTCAGCTCCGGTCGGCTCCGGAGAGCTTGAACGCCGTGCGCGAGTTGGCGCGGCAGCATCTGGAGCAGGCGCCTGGCAGTGCCCACCAACACCTGATCGAGCAGGTCGAGGCGCAGCTCATCCTGGAGGCGCTCATGCAGACCCAGGGGAATCTGGCTCAAGCCGCGAAGTTGCTGGGCATCACCCGGCCGACGCTTCGGGAAAAAATCTCCAAGTACCGTATCCAGCGTAGGGTGCACCTCAACCAACGGGAGGGCTAGAGGCAACACGCTTTCCTTACTGGCAAGCCGTTAACCAGCCAGGATCGGTTATGACCTAAACATTTCACTCGACGCGCTGCTTGTAACATAGCCTCGTAACGACAGTTACGAGGTTTTTGTTTTTGACAGGACGTTGGCACGATTTCTGCGCTTCTATCAAGTAGGGACATGGTATCCAAACCAGTGGTGTGATGAGGAGCATGCGATGGGGCGCTCTGGCCCTCATATTGGTCGTTGCCGGCTGCGCTACGCCAGGGGTCTATGCCCCGTCCCGCGTGCCGCCTGCGCGTCTGCCGGCCAAGCCCGCAGGTTGGGATGTCGTTCTTGACCCAGGGCACGGCGGGCAGCAAGTCGGCGCGCGGGGCCGACGCGGTACCGCGGAGAAAGTGGTCACGCTGGATATCACCCGGCGCCTCAAGCGCCAGTTGGAGCAAGCGGGCTTGCGCGTGATGCTGACACGAGCCGGAGATCAGACGGTCACGCTGGCCCAGCGTAGTGATCTCGGGAAACGCTCAGGCGCCTGGGCGTTCCTGAGCATCCACGCCAATGCCGCCAAAAATACCTCCGCCTCGGGCTTTGAGGTGTACTACCTGCCTGATGCCGCGCGGTACGGCCGCGGTATTGCGTACGCCAGCGCTCGCTCACCCGATGCCAGCTATCGGCTCGCCCAGCTCATTCAGCGCGAGTTTCGGCGCGACTGGCCGCTCAAGGATCGCGGCATCAAGCAGGCCAGGTTTCATGTGCTGAAACATACGCCCATTCCAGCGGTCCTGGTGGAGACCGGCTTTCTCACCAACTCGAAGGATGAAGCACTGCTCAATGATCCTGCTGTGCGTGAAGAGATCGCCCGGCGTCTTGCCAACGCCTTGCTCGCCTTCCGGCGGCAGGGAGGCTGATCGTCCACGATGAAACGGCTGCTGGTCATTCTCGGAATCGGCGCCATCGTGCTGTGGCTTGCGGGGCCGCTGCGCGAAGGCATCGGGCAGTTCTTTCAGCAGACCATTAATGCTTCACCAGAACGACAGTCCTCGAAGGCCGCCTTCCCTCCACCACTGGCCGATGTCCAGCGTGCCTTACAACAGGCAGGATTTGATCCAGGGCCGATCGATGGTCAGATGGGCCACCGGACGCGACGTGCGCTCAAAGCGTTTCAGTCCGCCAACGACCTGAAGCCGACAGGCGAGGTGAACACCGAAACGTGGAACGCCTTACAAGCCCGCAGCCGCGACCGCTCAGCGCTGGAAGATCCGGCGCCTCAGCGTCTCGCTGCTGCCGCCACATCCATGTTCGATCCCTCGCCGGAACAGGTGTCTGATGCCCCTGAGGTCAGTGCAACGACCGAGGTAGAGAAGGCTCCTGCTTCAGCGAGCAAGAGGGATGAGGTCCGCTCCGCGATCCTCGAATCTCGCCTGCGCTCCCCGGAGCGAATCAAGAAAGTCCAGCTCGCCCTCACGCAGGCCGGCTTCGATCTGGGACCGATTGATGGCGAGCTCGGCCCCCGGACTGACCAGGCGCTGCGGTCGTTTCAGCGAGCCAACGGCCTGGAGCCGGATGGAGTCGTGGGGGTGAAGACGTGGACGGCGTTGAGCGAGTATCTGGAGCCGGGAAGCCTGCGCGCCCAGGAGCGCGCAGCGCTTGAAGATTAGCCACGGAAGGAGGGGGAGTCCATGCGTAGACGTTGGATTGTTGCCATCGGGCTGGCTGTTGCCAGCCTGTTCGTGATCGGTTCGCTGGCTTCGGTGATGGGGAAGAAGGCGTCTACGGCATCATTTGCCAGTGGCAAAGTGACCGTCGTGAACGTCAAGGACAGCAAACGCCCAATGGTCACGGTGAAGCCCACACAGGGTCAGGCGGTCACGCTCCAGATTGACCCCAAGAAAACCCTGATCATGAAGAACGACAAGGTGATCCCCGCGTCAAACATCCGCATGGGCGATCTCCTCCGAGCCGACTACGAAGTCAGGCGGGGCAACAACATTGCGAAGCGCATTTTCGTTGAGACGCCCAAGGCTGTGCAGCCCGCAGCAAAGCCGTCGGCAACCCAGACCAAGAAGAAAGCAAGGTGGTAACACGTCGAACGTCATGAACCAGTGGTGGTGGTGGTTCCTGGTAGCGTGCGTTGTTGGGATCACAGGGTGCGGCACCGGCGCAGGTCTGAAGCGATCAGGCCCTCCGCTGTTCTCTGGCGAAGCCGCACAGACGCTCTTGGTAAACCCTGTGGTCTCTGATGCCGCGGCGCGGCAAACAAGCCACCTGAGCCCCGAAGAGTTCACCCAGCTTCTACTCCATCAGCTCCGGTCAAAAGGCGTTCGTGCTGTCACGGCGGAGACAGGCACAGCTGATTATATCCTGACGTGTACCGTCCCCCGCTTGGGCTACACCATCCGCCGGCGTTATCCTACACACGTCAGACATGAGGCCATGCTGAGCTGCTCAATCACCGAGTCGCCTGGGCAGTCCGTGCGCTGGCAACGCGACGTGGAGCGGCACTACGACGTGACCACCCTGCTCAACACGATGACGAAGTTGCCACCGAGGCACGAATCCGAGCTGTTGCGGGAATGCGTGCTGCCGGTCTGGGATGGCATGGCCTACAGCGTGCGGCTCTTCCTGGATCGTCCCCGCATGGCCACGAGAACGGAGCCGGTGTCAGTGATGGTGTCGCTGCCAGAAAAGAATGTCAGTCGCGCAGACGACGACGGATGGATGAAGTAAGCCGCAAAGGAGGTAAGAGGACATGAAAGGACGGTACATGGGTTTGCTGGGTCTGATGGTGGTCACCCTGACGGGATGCGCCGGCCATCGGGCAGCGCAGACGCAGAATCTGAATATGCAGGTGGCCCAGCTTGATGGCCGGGTCAGCATGCTGGAGAACCACTTGGGACTCATCGAAGGCAAGGCCTGGAACCAGCGGGAGGATGTCTCCTACCTTCGAGGTCGTGTCGAGGGAATGCAAGCAGGGTTCGGCCAGTCGGGACGAGCCGCTGCCGTTAAATCCACCCCGAGGCGGATCCAGACGGCACTGAAGAACGCCGGGCACTACACGGGGAGCGTCGACGGCAAGATCGGTCCACAGACCAAACAGGCCATCAAGGAGTTCCAGCGGACCAACGGACTCTCAGCCGATGGCAAAGTCGGGCCGAAAACCTGGGCGAGGCTCGCGAGCTATCTTCCTGAGGAGTAACGGAGCGTCTGATGACTCACACAAAGGAGGCAGGCATGTTGACAAGATGGAATGGGTGGGCGCTCATCGTCCTTCTTGGCATCGCGCCCACATTGGCGTTGGCGAAAGACGAGGGGCCGCGGACCGGTCGCTCTCCTTTATCGTCGAAGCCGACCCAGGCGAAGACAACCACTCCCTGGAAGGGCAGTTATTGGACGCGTGAAGTCGGGCAGGGTACTCGGGTCAAGGCGAAATTCGCCTTCGGACTCACGAACGTTGTCTTTGGATGGACCAAACTGGTGACTGAGCCCTGGGAAGCCTTCAGGCGAAAGCAGTCCATCGGTCGCGGAGTTGCCGAGGGGGTGTGGAACGCAATCGGCGATACGGTGGGAGGTGCCGTGCACCTCGTCACCTTTCCCGTCACACGCATTGATGTGCCGTTGCCGGAAGGCGGGATTCCCGTGGAGATCACGCGCCCCAGGCCGCAGCGGCGTTAAGGAGGAACAACGATGGCGTGGATGGCTCGGTCCGTGTTGTGCTTGAGCCTCGTGGGTGTGGTCGGATGTGAAGGCGCACAGACCGCCGCGCAGTCCAAAGCCGTGCAGGGCGCAGCGCTGGGCGGATTGCTCGGGGCAGGCACCGGCGCGATCATCGGCGAGCAAAAAGGGAAAGCCGGAGCTGGGACGGCGATCGGCGCCGGATTAGGAGCGCTGAGTGGGGGATTGATCGGCTCAGCGCTGGAGGCACAAGACAAGAAGCTCCAACGACAGCAGTATCCACTGACATCCGGCCAGACCAAAATCTGCCCGGTCGGTGGCGAGATTTATACCGAAGGGATCAAATTCTGCCCGAACCACGGGGTGGAATTGCGTTACAAGGGGCAGTGAGGGAATCTTGATCGGCCACAGACAGGGGTGGTAATGGACCCGCTTTGAACGACGAGACCGGCTAACTGGTGATGAGAGCTGGGCCTGACGAGGACTCACCTCCTTCGCGTGGTTCCGCCTCAGCGTGGTTGGTGTGGTGGCGGAAGCAGAATGGGGCCCAGCTCCTTTTATCTTCTTGGAAGCTCTGATGGGGATGAAACGGGCCTCTCGTTCCGCTGAATTCACCTTTGAAGAGGTGACACGCTTGCAATATGCGAACCCGGAATTTGTCGAGGCGTTTCGGCGGCTCCGGGGCGATCGTCCCAGGCCCCATGAGGCGCGATGGCTGCGCCGGTTGCTGGCCGTCGCTCGTTCACGGCGCCAGATGCTCGGCTTGCGCGAAACCCAGCCTCCGCTCATCCTTGACGCCGGCACCGGATACGGACGCGACCTGGCCTGGTTGAAGGCCCAACCAGGTGTTCGTGCGTTCGGTGTCGACTCTTCCTTGGCGATGCTCCAGGCGGGAAGACGGGCACTCGGGCTGGATTCGGGCGCGCTGGTTCAAATGGACATCCGGCGGCTGGGTCTCCGGGAGGCGAGCATTGACGCGGTGCGGGCCCAGGCGCTGTTCCACCACCTGACCCGGCGGGCGGCCGATGCGGCTCTGGGTGAGCTCGTCCGCGTCCTGAAGCCTGGCGGGTTACTCTACCTCTTTGTCCGATATGGCACGCAAGAAGGATTCGTCAACGAATCGGGATTGGGGCCACGGTACTTTCGCTATTTCACCATCACATCGCTGCGCACTCTGATCCGACGTCACGGCTTGCGTGAGATAGAATATGAGCGGCTCAGAGCGCGTCCACATCTTCCAAGTCTTGTGCTCCTTGCAGAAAAACTACCACTGAGTCGTTGTTGAGGAAAGAGCCATGAAGAGGTGAACAACGTGTGGAGGCTACCGCCATGAGACATCGAATGGGAACCGGGCGCACAGGCGCGCCGTGGCTGCTCGGGATTGCAGCTATCTACTGTGTACTGGCATGGCAGTCTACTGGGACTGCAGCGACAGAGCGAACCCCGGAGACCGCAGTCCTCGAACAGCGCATTGAAGCGCTGGCCAAAGAGTCAGCCGCGCTCCAGGAGCAAGTGCAGGTCTCTGGCGCGCAAGCCGAACAGTTGGCCCAGCAGGCGGTGGTGGCCGAGGCCAAATTACAAGCCGCGGTCACGCATGAACGCTCGGCCGTCTGGCTCTGGATCGAGAAGGCCATCAAGATCATGGTGATCCTGTTCTTCGGCGGGGTGCTGTTTCTCCTGTTGAAGAGAGGCATCAGCCGGATCGAAACGCTCATGTCGCAGAAAGACGCCATCCGCGAGAGCGAGGCACGGCTGCGGGCTAAGACGCTCTCCCGGCTGGCCTATTGGCTGGGAACCGTCACCCTGGTTGGGTGTCTGCTGTATGTCATCCTCGAAACCATCGGGATCAATGTGGCCCCACTCCTGGCGGGCGTCGGGATTGCCGGGTTGGCCTTCGGGTTCGGCGGCCAGTATCTGATCCGCGATCTTATCAACGGCATCTTCATTTTATTCGAGGGGCAGTACCGGATCAACGACGTGATCAAAATCGGGGACTTGGCGGGCATGGTCGAGAACGTCAATCTGCGGGTGACGGTCCTCAGAGACCTTGAAGGCAGGGTCATTTACATCCCCAACGGCGAGATCAAAGCCGTCATCAACATGACGAAGGAATGGTCCCGAGCGGTGTTCAACATCGGCGTCGCCTACAAGGAGAATGTGGATCACGTCATGGACGTCCTCAAAGAACTGGGCCGGCAGCTGCGGCAGGATCCGGTTTTCGGCAAGCTCATCCTGGAGGATCTCCAGATGCTTGGCGTTGAGGAATTTGGGGAGTCGCAAGTGACGCTCAAGTGTTTCTTTAAAACGGTGCCGATCAAACAGTGGGACGTGGCCCGGGAATTCCGGCGCCGCGTAAAGAATCGGTTCGATGAGTTGGGCATCGAGATCCCGTTTCCTCACCGGACGCTCTATTGGGGCGTGCAGAAGGAGAGCGCTGCTGCCGCACAGAGAGGTCTTCAGCAAACGTGATAATCACGTGCAGCATGACGAGTGGGTCCGTTGTTCTGCTTGATCGCGTAGATCGCTTGCGATAGAATTGCAAACATAATCGAGTGTACCAATAAGGGTCCGGGTATATCGCCCGGAGGAGTTTCTAGTGGTCGGGCCGCCACCTAGCGTTTGCTAGATGGCGGTTTTTATTTTGCGCTTCCCGTTACGGAGGGATCACGATGCATGACCCGGCAAATTGGGTAGTGCTCATTCTCGTCGGCGGCGTCCTGTATTTCTTTGCGTACGTGGTCATCAAGAGCCGCCAGGAAGAGAAGAAGGGCAAGAAAGACGATCATGATCGGTGACCTCGTCTCAGCGAAGCGAGACTGGCTGTGGTATCTCGCCGGTGTTGTCCTGACGCCCTTGCTCCTCGCCCGACTGGGTCTCACCGCTTCCCAAACTCTCGCGGTCGGCGGCTTCTGCGTGGTCTTGTACGGCGCCATCTTGTTCTGGCGCCAGCGGCTGGCCTTCGCCTGCTTTGGCATCGCTGGTCTGCTGGCGGCTGGACTCCTCGACGTCCCACACTTCGTCGAGTTCGCCGGATTGGACATCATCGCGTTCCTCCTGGCCATGATGATGGTGATCGGCTTCATGGAGGAGCAGCTATTCTTCGAGCATCTCATCGAGCGCCTACTCAAACTCGTTGGCCCGCACCCCAGGCGGATCATGCTGGCCATGATGATGATGGCTGCGGTGTCCGCGGCGCTGGTGGACGAGGTGACATCCATCCTGTTCATGGTCGCCGCAATGCTCAACCTGCTCAAAGGCTCAAAACTCAACCCGATCCCTTTCATCCTGATGCTGGTCTTCACGACCAATATCGGCTCCAGCGCCACGGTGGTGGGCAATCCGGTCGGGGTCATCATTGCGTTGCGCAGCGGGCTCACATTCCTCGATTTCCTGCGCTGGGCCACACCAATCTCGGCCGTGTGCCTGGCCATCACGATTCCCATCTGCTTCAAGCTCTTCGCCAAGGACATTGCTGGCCTGAAGGGCGTGTTGACGGGCAAGCGCGGCGAGGAGCACATCGAACACGTCGTGGCGGATGCCCGGCTCGCTAAGACAGGTGTGCGGCAAAGCGGCTGGCTCTTCGGCAGTGTGGTGGTGGGACTTGTGCTCCACCATCCCATCGAACATTGGCTGCATCTGCCGCCAAATACGATGCTCTTGGGTGTGGCGCTTCTGGGCGCCGGGGCGGCGCTGATGATGAGCGGCGATCAGGCGCGTCAACTGGTGGAGAAGCGTGTGGACTGGTGGACGCTGACATTCTTCCTGTTCTTGTTCGCCTCGGTCGGGACGCTGAAGCAAACTGGGGTGACCGATGTGCTGGCGCAACGGATTGTGGTACTCTCCGGCGGACATCTCGGTGTGCTCACGACGCTGTTTGCCTGGAGCTCGGGCGTCCTGACGGCGGTGATGGACAATGTGCTGGCCGTGGCAACATTTGTGCCGATTGTCTCGGATGTGGCCCGCGTGGGGCTCAATCCCTTTCCGCTATGGTGGGCCATGCTGATGGGCGGGACACTCATGGGGAACGCAACGCTGATCGGTTCGACCGCGAATATCGTCGCCGCTGGGATGCTAGAGCGGCGCCAGCTCGGAACCATCACATTTGCTCAGTGGGCTAGGGCGGGTCTACTGGTTGCGGTTCCGACGCTGCTGGTTGCGAACCTGCTGCTCGTGGCACAACTGTCGCTCATGCCGCACTGAGGTTGGCCGGAAATTTCTTGCTTTTTCCATTCGCGCACGTACACTGAAAGCACTGCGAAGGGTCTAAGAAGGCAGCGCATGCTCCTTCTTAGAGGAGTTGTCGGTGGTCGGGCCGCCATCCGAGGAAACAACGGATGGCGGTTTCTCGTTTTTCTGTGGCAGTGAAGCTGAGAGGAAATCGGCTCGGAGCCAAAGAGTACGTGGATCAGTACCTCCTCAAGCATGAGTTCGTGAAGCGGCTCCACAAACGGTATGACCAAGAAAACATTACGATTCCGTTTCCCATCCGCACGATCCACATGCAGCACGCCGAGCGGTCTCAGGCGCCACCTGCCGCTGATTCGCGCTCAGGCCAACGGACGGAGGTGACGCATGGCTGACTTCGAGTCTCCTGAGGACATTTTGAAGAGCGTTCAAGTCCAACGCTGGCTGAAAGGGCTGCCGGCGATCATCGTGTTGGTCCTGCTGCTTGCGGCGGCCCTGACGTCGTTTTACTCGATCGGTCCGGATGAAGCGGGGGTGATCTTGCGATTTGGCAAGTACGTGCGGACGACGACGCCGGGCCTGCACATGAAGATCCCGTTGTTGGTGGAGCGGGCCATCCCCATCAAGGTCAAGCGCATCTTCAAGGAGGAATTCGGGTTTCGCGCGGAGGCTCAAGGGGCGCGCCAGACCCGTTCCGACTTCTACCGGGACGAATCCCTGATGCTCACCGGGGACTTAAATGTCCTGGAGATCCGCTGGATCGTCCAATTCCAGATCAAGGATCCGGTGCAGTTTTTGTTCCGGGTCCGGGATCAGCGCGAAACCCTCCGTGACATCTCCGAGGCGGTCATGCGGCGGGTCACCGGCGACTACTCGGTGGATGAGGTCCTCACGATCAAGCGGGCCGAGATCGACGTGCAGGCGCAGGAGGAGCTCCAGCGGATCCTCGATAGCTATGGGGCAGGCGTGCAGATCGTCACCGTGAAGTTGCAGGATGTCACTCCGCCCGAGCGCGTGCAGCCAGCCTTCAACGAGGTCAACGAGGCTAAGCAGGAAAAAGAACGAACGATCAACCAGGCGTGGGAGGCCTACAACAAGGTCATCCCAAGGGCCAAAGGCGAGGCTGAGAAGACGATCCGCGAGGCGGAGGGCTATGCCGTGGACGTGGTCAATCGCGCCAAGGGGGAGGCGCAGCGCTTCCTGGCCACCTGGGAGGCGTACCGCCAGGCCCCGGAGGTGACCCGCAAGCGCCTCTATCTCGATGCCATGGCGCAGGTGCTGGCGACCTCGAAGCAGAAGTACATCATCGATCCCAGCCAGCAGGCGCTCCTGCCGTTCCTGCAGCTGCAGAAGGGAGGAGCGGAGTGATGGCGCGATTCATCTCTGGGCTGCTCGTGCTCGTCATCCTCGTGGCCCTGGTGCTGGCCGGCGGGGTGTTCTACGTGGTCACCGAGGCTCATCAGGTAGTCATTACCCAATTCGGGGAGCCGATCGGAGCGCCGATCACCGCGGCCGGCTTGCACCTCAAGCGCCCGTTTATCCAACAGGCGAACTACTTTGACAAACGGCTCATCGAATGGGACGGGCTGCCGACGCAGATTCCGACCAAGGACAAGAAGTTCATCTTGATCGATGAGGTGGCCCGCTGGCGCATCACCGATCCGCTGCTCTTCATGCAGACGGTCGGCAGCGAGCTTGGCGCCATGGCCCGCTTGAACGACATCATCGGCTCCGCCACCCGGGACGTGGTCACCGGCCACATCCTCCAGGAGGTAGTGCGGTCCTCCAACCGGCTGCTGGATGAACCCATCGAGACGGGAGAAGACATCATCCTGCCGGCTGAAGTCGGCGAGCGGATCGAGAAAGGCCGCGATGAGCTGACCCGTCTGATCCTGGCGCGGGCGTCTGAACTGGTCCCCAGCTACGGGATCGAGCTGGTGGACATGCGGGTCAAGCGGATCAACTACATCGAGGAGGTCCGCCAGAAGATCTACGACCGGATGATCGCCGAGCGCAAGCAAGCCGCCGAGAAGTCCCGCTCGGAAGGCCAGGGCAAGCGGGCCGAGATCGAGGGCCAGATGGAGAAGGAGTTGAAGCGGATCACTTCCGAGGCATATCGCACGGCGCAGGAGGTGAAGGGCCAGGCCGATGCCGAGTCAACCGCGGTCTATGCCGAGGCGTTCAACAAGGATCCCGAGTTCTACACGTTTTTGAAGACGCTGGAGACCTACCGCGCCACCGTGGACGAGCACAGCACGCTGATCCTCACGACCGACAGCGATTACTTCCGCTACCTCAAACGGCTCTCAGGCGCCGCTTCGAAGTAAACGGCGCACGCCGAAACGCCGCCATGGCAGCGAGCGGGGACATCGGCGAGGAAGAGCCGGAGTCGTGGCGGCCGCCGGTCGCCTGTCCGAACTGTGGCCTGACGCAGACGCGGTTCGTGGGGATGCGCTACGAAGTCTTGGTCTACGAGTGCGGGGTGTGCGAGGCGCAGTTTGAGGTGGACGAGTAACCGCCCTACGGGTGGGTACCACGAACAACCAGGAGCACGCAGATGATGCGAACCGCCAATCCGGCGTTAGGGGCTGGGACGTTTATCGGCGCGCGCGGCATGGTCTCGGGCGCGGCCATGAGCATCCAGGGCACCGTCAACAAAACCGCGGTGCTCCTGGGCCTGCTGCTGGTGACCAGCGCGTGGGTGTGGGGCAAAGCCTTCATGGGCGTTCCCGTGCAGGGCTTCATCGCCCTGGGGGCGTTAGGCGGGCTGGTCGTGGCGTTCGTGACGATCCTCAAGAAAACGTGGGCGCCGCTCACAGCCCCGCTCTATGCCGCGCTGGAAGGGCTCGCGCTGGGTGGCATCTCGGCGATGTTCGAGGTCAGCTACCCCGGCATCGCGATGCAGGCGGTGACGTTGACCTTCGGCGTGCTGGCGGCGCTGTTGATCGCTTACACCTCCCGCCTGATTCCGGTGACGGCCAACTTCCGCCTCGGGGTCGCCGCGGCCACCGGCGGGATCATGCTCGTCTATCTCGCGAGCTTTGTCCTGGCCTTCTTCGGCATCTCCATCCCATTTCTTCATGACAGCGGCCCCATCGGCATCGGGATCAGTCTGTTCATCGTGGTGGTGGCCGCGCTCAACCTGGTGCTGGATTTCGACTTCATCGAGCAGGGCGCCCGGAACAATCTCCCGAAGTATATGGAGTGGTACGCCGCCTTCGGCCTGACGGTGACCTTGGTGTGGCTGTACCTCGAGATCATCAGGCTCTTGGCGAAGCTGCGCAGCCGCAGGTAGACTCTTGAGCAGAGAGGCTTGCCTCCATCGCGGAGCTCAACATCGGCAAGCTGTGCGCGGTGTTGGATCGGACATGGGATTTGCGCAAGGAGGTGCGCAAGCATCTCGAGCAGAAGGTGCCGCTCCTGCAGGCGCGCGCCAAGCGAACGAACCAGATCCTCTGCGAATTGCTGCGCTCCCTCACCCCGTCCTAAATGGAACCACCAATGCATCTTAACATTCAGGGGGGTTCCATTTAAATGCGCCCCATCATGTTAACGTGCATTCTTGGGCGCATTTAGTTCACCATCCACTCTCCTAACGACTTGCTCTGACATCGATGCCTTTGGTAGACTTCTGGCATGCCGCTGTTCGTCATCGCGCTTGCGTCGTGCGGATTGTTTCTGGCCGGCTATCTCCTCTATGGACGGTGGCTGGCCAGACGCTTTGAGCTCTCCCCCAGCCGACCCACGCCGGCCTGCGAGCTCAACGACGGCGTGGACTACGTGCCCGCCAAAGCCCCGTTCCTGCTCGGTCAACATTTCTCGGCGATCGCCGCGGCCGGTCCGATCGTCGGCCCGATCCTCGCCGGGCTGTGGTTCGGATGGCTGCCGGCCCTGCTGTGGATCGTCTTCGGGGCGATTTTCTTCGGCGCGGTGCACGACTTCTCCAGCCTCGTCGGCTCGGTGCGTCATCGCGCGCGTTCGATTGTGGAAATCGTCCGCGACCAGCTGGGCCCGAAAGCCCACGGGTTGTTCATGGGCTTCGTGTGGCTGTCCCTGCTCTACGTGATCATCGCGTTTACGGATTTGACGAGTGGCTCGTTCGTGGAAGCGACCTACGGCGGAGGGGTCGCCGCCTCCTCGGCGATGTATCTCGCTGCCGCGATGGCGATGGGATTCTCCCTCTATAAGCTGCGCCTGCCGCTGTGGCTGGCGACGTGCGTGTTCCTGCCGCTGGTGGGAGCGATCATCTGGCTCGGCCAATCCATCCCGCTGACCTTGCCAGCGCTCGGTGGGGTGCGCCCGCAGGTGCTCTGGAACGGAATCATCCTCACCTACTGCCTGCTCGCCTCGATCGCGCCGATGTGGCTACTCCTGCAACCGCGCGGGTATCTCGGGGGGTTCTTCTTGTACGTCGTGCTGGCCGCAGGTGTGGTGGGCCTCTTCCTCGGGGGCGAGCGCATTCAGTATCCGGCGTTCCTCGGATGGACGAGCCAACGGGGGCTCCCATTGTTCCCCATGTTGTTCGTCACGATCGCCTGCGGGGCGTGCTCCGGTTTCCACGGCATCGTGAGCTCAGGCACGACGTCCAAGCAGATCAGCCGGGAATCAGACTGCCGGTTGGTGGGCTATGGTGGGATGCTGCTGGAAGGGTTGGTTGCCGTGATCGCGCTGGCCACGCTGATGCTGCTGGCTCCGGGGGATCCGACGACCGCCCAATCCCCCGACCGGATTTACGCCAATGGCCTGAGCCAATTCGTGGCGCGCTTCGGGGTCAACCGGGATTTCGCCCGGTCGTTTGCGCTCCTGGCGTTTGCCACGTTCATCTACGACACGCTGGATGTGGCGACACGATTAGGACGCTATGTCTTCCAGGAGCTGACTGGCTGGACCGGATGGTGGGGACGGGTGGGCTCGACGCTGTGCACCCTGGCCCTGCCGGCGGTGTGCGTGAGCTTGACCATCCGAGACGCCTCAGGCCAGATCGTGCCGGCGTGGAAGGTGTTCTGGACGATCTTCGGCACCTCGAATCAACTGCTGGCCGCGCTCACCCTGTTGACCATCACGGTCTGGCTGAAACGAAGTCGCCGTCCCTGGTGGCTGACCGGGATTCCTGCCGCCTTCATGGTGACGATGACGCTCTGGTCGCTGGTGCTGACGATCAAGCCCTGGGTGAGCACGCTGCTGCAGGGCCGAGGCGCCTGGGATTGGATCGGCGTCATCGCCCTGGTCTTGCTGGGACTGGCGGTGCTGGTGGTACGGGAAGCGCTCGTGCACCTGGCACGTCACGGATCGCGTCCTGAATAATCTGCTCCACATCCGTAGGCGTCACCCCGTCATACCACACACCGTCCGGAAACACCATCACGTTGGGCCCCTTCGCGCAGAGATCTTGGCATCCTGATTTGCTGACCCGCACGACGCGAGACAACCCCAGGGCTTTGATGCGCTCCTTGAGCTGAGCGGCGATCGTCTCGCTATCCCGATGGGCGCAGCAGATCTCGTTCGCAGCCCTCCGGTTGACGCACACGAAGAGGATCTTGTGAAACGGGATCGGGCGGGATTCCATGCTTAGAGGGGTCGGCGGGCGGCGTAGCCGGCATCGAGCGGATGCCAAAACCGTACGGTCTCTTCGTCCAGCTTCCAGCACAGGAACGCCGGCTCGCCGTCACGCACGGTATAGAAATCGATCAGGCCGAGGCTGAGGTCTTTCAACACGCACCCCAGTTCCTCAAGCTGCTGGAGGGCGGAATGGAAGGCTTCGATCAGTTGGAGCTGATGCCGGGTCAGCTTCTCGATGTGATGGCGCAGGTCCTGCAAGGGATAGCCGTTTCCTCCGGAGAGCTTGTGCACTTTCTCGTCGAGCTGCTCGTTGGTCGTGACGATTGAGCCTTGCAGCGCCCGAAGCTGCTCGACGAGCGGGCGAACGCGAGGCAGGAGCGCGTTGGCTTCTTCAACCGTGAAGACTTTGTAAGGCTGTTCGGAAGGCAGTAGGCTCAGACTCTACACGCTGAACGATGAGCCGCACCCGCAGCTCTTCTTGGCCAACGGGTTGTTGAATTCAAACCCACCGCCGACCAAACCACTCTTGAAGTCGATGGTGGTGCCATCCAGGTAGAGATGGCTCTTTGCATCAACGACGATTTTGACGCCATCTTGCTCGAAGGTGGTGTCGTAGGTCTTCGGCGTCGCCTCGTCCACGAGCATCTGGTAGCTGAAGCCGGAGCACCCGCCCCCCTTGACCCCGAGACGCAGAGCCAGGTTCGGCTTCTGTTCTTTGGCGATCAGCCGTTTCACTTCCTCAACCGCTGTTGGTGTCAGTGCAATCATGAGCGATTCCTCCTCTGTCTTGTTAGTATAGCATGCCGTCGACGACGAGGCAACGACCCTGCTTCAGTCAGGCGAGCAATCAACGCCAGATCGGCGGGCGGGAAACGGTAGCGCGGTAGCTCCTCGGCCGTCGCCCACCGGATGTCTGCGGTCCCCAACGGCTTGGGGCGCCCACGCGCGATCTGACAGCGATAGATCCGAAAGGAGATCCGGCGATCAGGATATCGGTGCTGCAGACGCCCGAACCCTCGCAACGCCCGCACCGACACGCCTAATTCCTCTCGAAGCTCCCGACGAAGACACGCCTCCCATGATTCCCGTGCCTCTTTCTTCCCGCCTGGGAACTCCCAGTAGCCGCCGAAATGAGCATCGGCGCGGCGCCGGCAGATCAGGTAGCGCTTGCGCCGCTCAACGACGGCGAGGGCGACCTTGCAGGTGGGTACCACGCGCACGTGAGGCAGCGGCCGCATACGGATAACTCCGACACGATCGACGCAAGACACAGGTGGGACACTTAGGGTTGTGTGCCGTGCACACCAAGGCGCCGAAATCCATCATCGCCTGGTTGATGGTGTAGCCATGCCCTGTGGGGATCACCGCCGCAGCCAGGTCCCAGAGACGACGCCGCGTCCTCCCGCGCGCGAGAGACGCTCGGATGCCGAAATAGCGCGAGAGTAGTCGCGCTACATTCGTATCGAGAATGGGCGCGTCCTGTTTGAACGCGAAGCTCAGCACCGCGCCTGCGGTGTACCGGCCGATCCCGTCCATCGCCAGCAGGCCGTCATACGACCCAGGGATTGAGCCGCCGTGTTGCTCCACAACCTGCTTGGCGATCCTGCGCAGGCGCAGCGGCCTGATGTTGTAGCCCAGCGGGTACCACAGCTTGCGAACCTCGGTTGGCCGCGCCTTCGCCAGGTCTTCGACGGTGGGGTACCGCTTTAGGAATTCGCGGTATTTGGGGATGACGCGATCCACCTGGGTCTGCTGCAGCATGATCTCCGAGACCAGAATCTTATAGGGATCATGCGTCCGCCGCCACGGTAGCCTCCGCTGGTGGCGCGCGTACCACCGCACCACCCGTCGCTGGAACGTTCGAATCAATGCGCGCATGCGCGAGGTTCACCACGCCGCCCGACGACGTCAATTTACAATGCGCGAGCCGCTCTGTTAGAATACCAGATGATGGCAGCGCAACCGTATCGCACGGTCGTCGATCGGATTGACATCTTGTCGTATAACGTCCGCTGTTTCCGGCTTCGGCTGGCCGAACCCACCCACCTGCCCTTCGAAGCCGGGCAGTTCGTGATTGTCCATGTGCCGAAGAACGGGGCGGTCGTCAAGCGAGCCTACTCCATCGCCTCGCCCCCGCATGAGGAGGGCGTGGTGGAGATTTGCCTCCAGCATGTGGACGGCGGGGCGGCTTCGACCTTCTTCTGGCAATTAAAAACCGGCTCCCCCGTCACCCTCTCCGGCCCGCACGGGCGCTTCGTCCTCAAGCAACCCCTCACGTATGAGCCGATCTTCATGGCCACTGGAACCGGTGTCGCCCCGCTGCGGAGCATGATTCATCATCTCTTTCACCTGCATGCGACCCAACCGGTGCGGCTGTTCTTCGGCTGCCGGTACGAGCACGGCACCTTGTTCGAGGCTGAGTTCCGCACGCTGGCCTCCCTGCGCCATAACTTCCAGTATGTTCCGATCGTCAGCCGGCCGAAAGAATGGCAGGGCGAGGTCGGACACGTGCAAGACGCGTTCCGCAAGTATATCACCGACTTCACCAACAAAGAAATTTACATCTGCGGCTGGCTCGAGGTGGTGAAGGCGGTGGCCCACGACCTGCGCGCCTACGGGGTGCAGCCTGGGCAGATCCACTACGAGGAATGGAGCTGATGAGGACGCTCACTGTTGGGCATACGCCGGACATGGACGATGCGTTCATGTTCTACGCCATCGCGGAAGGAAAGGTCGCGATGGAGGGACTCCGTGTCCGACAGACAATCGAAGACATCCAAACCCTGAACCGACGAGCCCTCCACGCCGAGCTGGACGTCACGGCCGTCTCGGCGGCGAGCTACCCCCTGATCGCCCATGACTACTGGATGTTGGGCGTTGGGTCAAGCGTGGGGCGAAGCTACGGGCCGGTCGTGGTGGCGATGAAGGGCTACGCGCCGTCTGACCTCGCCAAGTGCCGCGTGGCGGTTCCCGGTCTCCACACCACGGCCTCCCTCCTCCTCTCGCTTGCCGTCCAGGGGATTGTGCCGATCGAGATGGCCTTCGAGCGGATTCCCGACGCGGTGCTCAACGGCGAAGTGGAGGCGGGGCTGCTCATCCACGAGCGGCAACTGACCTACCGCGATCAAGGCTTGCTGCCGATCCTGGATTTAGGGATGTGGTGGCAGCAGCAGAAAAAATTGCCGCTGCCGCTGGGGTTGAACGTCATCAAACGCTCGTTGGGCAAACCCCTCGCTTCGAAATTTGCGCAGCTGCTGCGGGACAGCATCGTCTATGCGATGACGCATCAGGATGAAGCCATGGCCTGGTCGCTTCGCTACGGGCGAGGCATTGATCCGGTGCGCGCCAGACAGTTCGTCAGCATGTATGTGAACGAAGACACCCTGAGTTTTTCCCGTCCCTGCCGGCAGGCCCTGCGCCTGCTCTACCGCGAGGCGCATGCGCGCGGCCTGATCCCGCGCGTGCCCCGTCTCGCGTTGATCCAGCCGCCGACGCGGACCGCGGATCGTTAGGCGTATCGTTGTCGCCTGAACACGTCGGTGCGCGCATTCACCACGCGATCCAGGAAGAGCGTGCCGTCCAGGTGATCGAGCTCGTGCTGAACCGCCACCGCCTCAAATCCCTCCAGCCGCCTGGTCCACCGGGCGCCTGAGCCATCCCACGCCTCGACGTGCACCCGGACGGCCCGGCTGACGTTCCCGGTGAGATCAGGCACCGACAGGCATCCCTCCCGTTGCATGCGCAGACCGTCTCGGGCCGTGAGGCGGGGATTCACCAACACCAGCAGGCCGTGCGACTGCTCGGCTTTCGGGTGGCCGGTCACATCCACCACCGCCACGCGCAGCAGCTGCCCCACCTGCGGCGCGGCCAAGCCGACACAACGGGGATGATGCCGCATGGTGTCGATAAGATCCGCGATGAGCCGCCGGACAGGCGGGGCGTTTGGATCGACAGGGCGAGTGATGGTCTTGAGGAGCGGATCGGGAAACCGTCGGACAGGCAGCACGGCCATGCGCGCGGCAGCTAGAGGACTGTCGTCTCAGCCGCTCGGAGGCTCACCGTGACGCCAAGTCGTCTGCCCAGCGTCTTCAGGCGGCGTTCGAGCCGTGCGGGGTCGAGTCGGTTTGGCAGCTCGACTTCAAGGAGGAGATGGTACAGCGGACGGTTGCCCGTGGTTCGATGGGTCGATAGGTCGGTGATGTTGATCTTGGAGCGGGCGAGCAACTCGGCAACCCGATACACAATGCCCGGGTGGTCAGCCCCGTAGACGGAGATGAGAGAGACGCGGGGCCGCGTCGTCGAACGCTGCGCGGTTGCCGCCAGCGGCTTGAGATGAGTCGCCAGCCCTAGTCGGGAGGCGACCGGTCGAAAGGCCCTCTCCAGCCGCTTCGCCGTCACCAGACCCGGCGCGGAGAAGACCAGCATGATCGCAAATTCGCCGCACAGCCGCGTCATCGCGGAGTCTTCGAGATTGCCGCCGAGCGCGTACAAGACCTTGGTCACATGCGCCACGATGCCGGGCCGATCCCTGCCGATCGCCGTCAGGATCCAGGTTCGCTTCATCCCCCCACCTCCTGATGCCACACCAATGGCGTGGCAATGCAACCATGCTCTGTCTCTGCAAATTTCGCCATCCCCTCGCGCGCTGTCTCGCGTTGCATGGGCTGCCATTGGCAGCCCTCAGGAGGTGGGGGGATCATGACTCCTCCAGCTCAAACCCCATGTCGCTGACCATCTGCCGGGCGGCCTGCGCGGCCTGGCCCGGCGTGGTCAGGTAACCGTCCACGAAGATGGAATTGGCGGGATACAGCGCCAGCGGCTGGAGGGAGCGCAGATTGACCTCGCGGCCTCCCGCGGCGCGCAGATCGCTTTTCGGATTCAGAAACCGGAACAGGCAGAGGATTTTCAGACACCGCATGGGGGTCAGCGCGCGGCACGCCTCCAGCGGCGTGCCGGGGATCGGATTGAGGAAATTGACCGGCAGCGAGTTGACGCGCAACTCCCGCAGGGCCAGGGCGAGTTCGAGAAGATCCTCGTCCGTTTCGCCCATGCCCACGATGCCTCCGCTGCACGTCATCAGCCCGGCCTGCTGGACATTCCGGACGGTTTGGAGGCGATCCTGATACGTGTGGGTCGTACAGATGGCGGGATGATGCCGAGCGCTGGTGTTCAGGTTGTGGTTCACCCACCCCACACCGGCCTCTTTGAGTTGGTGGGCCTGCGTCCCCGACAGGATGCCCAGCGACACGCAGATCTCCAGGGGATACTGGGATTTGATCAGTCGGGCGGCTTCACAGAAGTGCGCGATGTCTTCTTCGCTGGGGCCCCGTCCGCTGGTCACCATGCAGTAGCGTCTTGCCCCGGCCTCGCGCGCGCGACGAGCCCCCTCCATCAGCTGGTCAAGGGGAAGCAGCAGGTACCTCGCAATCGGCGCGGTGGATACGGCGGACTGGGAACAGTAGTGGCAATCCTCGGGGCACAGCCCGCTGCGGGCGTTTTGCAGCAGGCAGATTTTCACCCGCTTGCCGTAGGTGGCTTGGCGCACCTCGAAGGCGGCGCGTAAGACCTCCACGATCTGCTCGTCAGGCAGCCGCAGGATGTCGAGGGCTTCCTCGCGGGCAATCGCCTCGTCCGTCAGCGAGCGCGAGATGATGGAGGACCACTCCATCACGACTCAAGGGCCTGCTTGAGCACCGGGTCGGACGCGTCCCAGAACGAAGCGCCCAAGGCCACGAGTTGTTGCTTGACCGCGCGCCGCTGCTCGGGGCTGAGACGCGCAATGTTGATGTCTCCTCGAATCGCTTCGCCCATGCGGTTGACGTGCTCGGAGAGGCTCTTGTAGCCCATCTGCTGCTTCGAGTTCACGAGGATCTGGCACACCGACAAGCCTTTGTACCGCACCGGCCGATTGGCCCCGTCAAGCTCCAGGGCCACCCACACGACGAGCACCGGCTGGGACTCACCCGCCAGCTCCTGCCGCGAGACCATCGTCACCTGGCCCTCGATCTGGCTGCGTCCATGCAGCGCGCCGGCATCCAACCGAATGCTGCCGTCCGGCGCGATGACGAAGGCCGTCACGAGCGTCTGCGGCGCCATGACCTCGCCCACACCGTTGGAAAGCGGAATCTCCTGTCCCATCCTTACCACTCCTTGATGCGTTCGTACAACGTGGTGCGTTGAACCGGCCGAAATCCCGCTTCACGGATCACGGTGACGAGGTCCTCAACGCTCGTTGTGTTGATAAAGTTGGTGGCGGCGTGCACGTTCTCCTCGAACAAGGTCCCTCCGAAATCGTCGGCCCCGAAGTGCAGAGCGACCTGGCCGGTCTTCTTGCCTTCAGAGAACCAGGAAGCCTGGATGTGCGGGACGTTGTCGAGGTAGAGTCGCGAGAGCGCGATGATCCGAAGGTAACGGGTTGGGTCGGCGTGATGCGGGATCGGTTTCTCGAGCGGGGTGTTGCCGGGCTTGAAGCTCCACGGGATAAAAGCGGTGAACCCTCTCGTCTCATCTTGCAGCCCGCGGATGTGCTCAAGGTGTTGGAGGAGATCGTCGTCGTCCTCGAGGTGACCGAACATCATGGTCGCGGTCGATTTGAAGCCGAGGCGGTGCGCTTCGCGATGGACCGATAACCACGCCTCGGCTCCGCCTTTCTTCGGACTGAGCCTCCGCCGAATGCGATCGGAGAGGATCTCCGCGCCCCCGCCCGGCAAGGTGGACTGCCCCGCGTCTTTGAGCTGTCTGAGCACATCGCCGATCGGCAGCCCGGAGACCTGCGCCATCGTCGTCACTTCCGAGGCGGTGAAGAAATGCGGGGTCACCTGCGGAAACCGGCGGCGGGTTTCGGAGACCAACGCCAGGTAATAGCTGAGGGGAATCTGCGGGTTGTGCCCTCCTTGCAGCAAGACGGTCGTCGCCCCCAACTCAACGGCCCGACGGACCTTCTCCATGACTTGGTCCACCGTCAGGACATAGCCGTCCTTCGAGCCGGGCTTGCGGTAGAACGCGCAGAAGACGCAGTCGGTGATGCACACATTCGTGTAGTTCGGATTCGAGTCGATCACAAACGTCACGGCGGGGTCGGGATTGTGGCGGGAGCGCACGGAGTTGGCGAGCTGACCTAGCTCAAGGAGGGAGGCGTCTTGCAAGAGGGAGCGGCCTTCCTCGCGCGTCAGCCGCTCCCCGGCGAACACCTTCTCCTCGAGCGAGTCGCAGCAGACGGGGCTCATGCCATGGATTGGGACAGTTGGGCGAAGCGCTGGATGGCGCGCTCCTCCTCGGCGCTGAGACGATAGATGAACCGGCTCAGATACATCGTGAGGTCCTCGGCCGGAACGTGCAGGGAGGCAGCCGGTTGGATGACGAGCTCATCGAGGCGACGCAGGTTGACCGCCAGGGTGCGCTGGAGGGCTTCGCTCACCTCCCGCTTGGTGCTCGCGCCGGCGTCCGCGCGGATCGCCCACACGGCGAAGACGCAGGGCAGATGCTGCCACAACCACCATTCAAAGGCGACATCAATCTCAAACGGATAGAGCCGGTTGACGCTGCCAAACCGCAAGGCCTCATCGCCGATCAGCAGCACCGCGTCAGCATCCTGCTGGGTCGGGTGGGCGTGCGGCGCGAGTCGAACCGTCAGGTGGTAACGCTGTTCCAGGATCACGCGAAGCAACAGGGCGGTCGTCGACGTTTCGTCCGTCACCGCGACGCAGGCGCCGTCCAGCTGCCGAAGGGGTTTGCGCGAAAACAGCAGCGCGCTGCCCACCCGTCCCCGCACCGCCACCCCCAGCGGCCCGATCCGCTCGAAGCGATCCTGCAACCGCAGGTAATCCGCCAGCGACATCACGCCCGCCAAGAACTTGCCCTCCTCAGCCATCTGGCCTAAACGCCTGGGCGCAACGTCGACCACCTCCCATCCTGGCTTGAGCGGAAGGCCGGCAAAAAACGGCGCGCAGTTGAGATACGGAATGCGGGCCACCGTCAAAGGGGGAAGAGCGAAGGGGGAAGAGGGAAGTGTACTTCCGACTTCTGACTTTTGACTTCTGACTTTACCGGTGGCCATTGTGGAGCCCCACGGGCAGAGCCCGTGGCACCTCTTCCTGCGCCCGTGGGGCGGAATCCTGAGCGAGCCCACGGCCAGAGGCCGTGGCGCGAGTCGAAGGGTCGCACACCGCGACCTCGTGATAGAGGGCATCGCGTTCCACCGGCACGCATCCGGAGGCTCGGATGAGTTCCACCAGCCGCTCGCGGGTCTGCCGAATCGGGCTTGCGGCATCCGCGGCATGCATGATCCGCTCCTCCCCGATCGTCCCGTCGAGATCATCGGCCCCGAAGTTCAGGGCGATCGACGCCGTCTCTTCACCCATCGTCACCCAGTAGGCTTTGATGTGGGGGATGTTGTCCAGGAGCAGCCTGGAGATCGCCATCGTCTTGAGGTCCTCGATCGCCGACGCCTGGCGCTCGACCACGCGCGTCTTGCCGACTTGATACGCCAACGGGATGAAGCTCATGAAGCCGCCGGTGTCATCCTGGAGTTCGCGAAGCTTCAGGAGGTGATCCACGCGTTCTTCGCGCGTCTCGATGTGGCCGTACAGCAAGGTCGCGTTGGTCGGGATGCCCAGCTGATGCGCGATCCGGTGAATCTCCAGCCACCTCGGCGCGCCGATTTTAAAGGGAAACAGCGCCTTGCGCACCCGTTCGGAAAACACCTCCGCGCCCCCGCCGGGCAAGGCGGAGAGCCCCGCCTCCTTCATCTGCACCAGGACCTCTTCGACCGAGAGGCGAAACTTCTTGGAGAAATAGTCAATCTCAACCGCCGTCCAGGCTTTGATCTGCATCCGGGGGAAGCTCGTCTTGATCGCGCGGAGCATCTCCAGGTAGAAATCCCACGTCCAGTCCGGATGCAGCCCCTGCACGATGTGGACTTCCCGCAGCTCCGGGCTGAGGCGATCTAAGACGTCCTGGATCGTCATCTCGTAGGCGTTAGGGCGTCCCCGCTTGGTCGCGAAGTCGCAGAACCGGCAGGACAGGACGCAGACGTTCGTAGGGTTGATCTGGCGGTTGATCACAAAGTGGGCGCGATCGCCCCATGTGGCTTGCTTGACCTCGTTCGCCAATTGCCCGAGGCCGATGAGATCGCGTGCCTCAAAGAGCTTCAGCGCCTCTGCTCTCGACATCCGCGCGCGGCGCTGAAGGCGGTCGGCTACGCCTTGAAGTAGTGAGGCCATCGTTGGGTGACTCGTGTGACGACTGCCGGATCCATCACGATCGGATCAGGGTATCCGGTCTTGAAGGTGGCATCGATGCCGAGGCGGCCTCGGTGGATGGGCCAGCCTCCGTGGAGCTCCACCTCGGTGAAGACGACGTCGCGGGCGGGATCAAACCGCGTGAAGATCCCCCACAACAGGCTTTCGCCCTCGCGCAGGTCCACGTCGGCGCTGACCGCGGCGATCAGCTTGACGGCGCGCAACGCATCCGCCTGAACGAGCGCCTCCACCACCGAGCGGCCTTCGCCCTCGACCTGGACCGCCACCAGACATCCCCCGATGATGCGGGCAGCTTGGATCCGTGGATGCAGACACCGGACAGCCTCCAGATCAACTGGAGGAACCCCTGGAGGGGATGCCTTCCCGTCGCGGGTGGCATCGAGCACCATCTTGCTGCCCAGATTGGGGGTCAGGCTCGTAAAATCTAGCGTATCAAAAGGGACACCAGGGAGCAAGAGAAAGTCCTCCGCCGGATCGAAATGATCGCGCACGGCGCGCAGCACTTCGTTGGCGTCGCGCGCGTTGACGTCCGGATCCACCAGGATGAGGCACTTGGTGAGGCTCATCTGCCCGGTTCCCAGCAGCCCCAGGGCGGTCTTCATCCCTTCCTTGCCGTACCGCTCCTCAACCGCCGCCACCGCCAGGCTGTGAAACCCGGCCTCGTAATAGGCCCACAGGTCCTTCAGCTCCGGATGGATCAACCGGATCATCGGCAGCAGCATCTCCTGCACCGCGTCGCCGATATACCGGTCCTCTTGAGGGGGTTTGCCCACGACCGCCGAGAGATAAATCGGCTTGGCGCGGCGCGTCATGGTCTGAACCCACATCACGGGAAACGGCGCGGGATGGGAGTAGTGGCCGAAATGGTCCCCGAACGGCCCTTCGGGCAGGCGCTCATCAGGCGGCACCACACCTTCCAGCACGATCTCCGCCTCGGCGGGAGCGACGGTCGGTGTGGCCTTCCCATGCACCAGCGGGATGCGCCGGCCTCCCAGAAATCCGGCGAACGCCAGCTCGTCAATCCCTTCAGGCAGCGGAGCGACCGAAGCGATATAAAGGAGAGGATCTGCGCCGATGATGACCGAGACCGCCAGCGCCTTGCCCTGCTGCTCGGCTTTCCAATAGTGGAATCCTCCGCCCTTCTGGATCTGCCAGTGCATGAGCACCTGATCGCCTCCGACCACCTGCATCCGGTAGATGCCAAGGTTCCGGACCTCCGTCTTGGGATCATGCGTCAGCACCATCCCGCAGGTGATGAACCGCCCCGCGTCGTTCGGCCAGCATTTCATGATGGGCAGCTTCCCCAGGTCGGGCGGTTCTTCCACGTCGTGGCACGCCGCGCGACGCACCCGCCTGGGCGGCATCGACAGCACCCGGCCAACGGTGCGCCATTCCTCGAGCAACCGCTTGGGCCGAGGCGGCATCGCGGCTTCCATCAAGCGCTTCAGCGAGGCCCCAACCTCTTGCGGGTGCCGACCGAGCGCGAGCTCGATGCGCCGCTCAGTCCCCAAGATGTTAATCGCCAGAGGGATGGCCGAGCCTTTCACCCGCTCGAACAACAGCGCCGGCCCCCGTTCCTTGACCACGCGCGTGGCGATCTCGGTGATCTCGAGCTCCGGATCGACCTCCACCCGGATGCGGGCGAGTTGGTCCTCGCGTTCTAAGAGGGAGAGGAAGGATTGCAAATCAGCCATTTACTCAAGGGCTTCGGCTTTCCAAGCAAGCGAGGTTTCGAATCCGAGGAGACTCAGGACCTTCTCGGTGAACTGGCTCACCATCTCGTCGATCGTCTGGGGGCGGTGATAGAACGGCGGGCAAATCGGCATCACGATGGCGCCGGCCTGCGAGAGCTTGTGCGCCTGTTCCAAGTGGATGGTGGACAACGGCGTCTCGCGAAGGCAGATGATCAGCTTTCGCCGTTCTTTGAGAGCGACCATCGCCGCCCTTGTCAGCAGGGTATCGGCAATCCCGACAGCGAGCTTGGCCATCGTCGAGGCGGAGCAGGGCACGATCACCAGCGCATCGAACGGCGTCGACCCTGAGGAAAACGGCGCGGAGAGATCGTCGTCTGAAAAGCTGCGTTTGACATGCTCGGCTAGATGGTGTTCGGTCAGGCCGGTTTCTTCTTTCAGCACGTACCGCCCCCACTTCGTCAGAATCAGGTATTTCTCCGCCTGACATCGCCGCAGAAACTCCACCCCGAAGACCGCCCCCGACGCCCCCGTCATCCCGACTACAATGCGCATCATTCTCTCCATCAGATCTCTATTTCGTCCGTAATCGCTTCACATAATCCCGCAACACGTCCATTCCATGAGCATTACAATACTCGCCACGTTTCTCTGGAGGAAATTCTTTGTCGAGTTGAACGCACCTCAGACGAATTCTGTTTAACTCGGGATCGTGAATTGGAATGCTGGTAAAATCATCCCAGTCCCACTCCTCTCCCTCGCCTGATAAAAATGAGTCAATGATGTCCGCCACTTCGCGTTTTGTACGTTTCATCTCGACAGCCATTCCTGTAGGAAGTCGCCGGGGGCCAGAATGCGCGGCGATTTAATTCGGGCCTCGACGAGGGGGGCAAAGAAATGCCGGCGGTCCAGCGTCACCAGATAGTCAACCTTTGCTTCAACGGCCGCAGCCAGCACTGGGACGTCTTTCGGATGAATAATCGTCTCGTAGGCAGCGAGCGTTTTGGCGGATGGCGTTCGAAGTATGCGCGGGGTGGCAGTCTCTAAGAACCGATGAAACACGCGCAGAGCCTTGCGATCGGCTTTCGCATGCAAGTTGCGCTCGGCTTCCCGCAATACTAGCCGAGATGCCACCACTTGGAGGCGTTTGCGCACCGCCAGCTTCAGCAGGAGCGCCGAGGCCCCCTTCGCAGAATAACAACCAGCGAAATACACGTTCGCATCCAGGAAGACCCGGACCATTTATCGCAGACGCCGATTCACACGGGCCTGCACGCCGGGATCCAGGCGGTCTTCCTCTAAGAATTCCTGAAGACGCTCCTCGGTATAGTCTTCAATGAAGACGTCTTCCTTTCGGCGACTTTCATCGGCCTGATACGCATCGATATCAAGCAGCACGATCATGGGGCGTCCGTTCCGCTTTACGAGATACGGCTCCTTGCGATAACGAACATCTTCCATGACTTCCCCAAAGCGCTTCCGAAGCTCGAGAGCTGTGATCTCCTTCATCCTCTCCCTCCCTGCTACCAACTCAATTCCACTAATATGATTATACTATATAGAATGTATATTATCAATAGATTGGATAAGGAGCGCCGTTATCTCAAGCCGGATGCAACCAGACCGAAGACAAGGAAGCCGAGAGCGGCATTTAAGTAGAAGAAGGCGAACTCTGGGCGGCGGGGAGCGATGGCGTGCTCCCAAATGAGAATGGCGGCGATGGCGAGCAGCCACGGCCAGCCAACGGGTGAGCGCAGGACGTCGCGCTGTAAGATGGCCAGAGCCATGAACGCGGCGGCGTGCAACAACGCGGCAACTCGCAGGGCGCGGTCTTTTCCCATCCGCGCAGGCAGCGAATGCAACCCTTCCTGCCGGTCGAACGCTTCATCCAGGGTGGCGTAGATCACGTCGAACCCCGCCACCCACAAGACGGCGAACAGCCACAGCCACATGATCTGATCAAGGTGCGCCAACGACTGCGCAGTCGCCAACCATCCACCGAGCGGGCCCATCGACCAAGCCAGACCGAGTCCAACGTGTGAGAGCGCGGTGAATCGCTTCAGATACGGATACAGGACAAACAGCGCAACCGGCAGCGGCGACCAGATCAGGCAGATCGGCGCAACCGCCGCCGCACTGCCTGCATAGAGCAGGCCGGCCAGTCCGACGATCCCCCACGCCTCAAGCGGTCGCATCGTGCCGCTTGGCAGCTCGCGGCCCTTCGTGCGGGGGTTGCGCGCATCGATGGCGGCGTCGATGAGGCGGTTCAATCCCATCGCCATCACCCGTCCTCCGATCGCCGCAAGCAGGATCAGGCCGGCCAGCCGGATCGAGGGCCACCCTGCCGCACCCACGACGGCTCCCGCATAGATGAGCGGCAGAGAAAGAATCGTGTGCTCAAGTTTGATGAAGTTGGCGTAGGTTGACAGCCGGGTGCGATGCACGGTCACGGAAGGGCTAGAGAACCCAGGGAAGAAATGGCACCAGGGAGGTGGCGAGGGGGACGACGGATTTGGCGATCTGCAGCACCCCGCCCAGTGTTGAACCGACCGTATGGACCGTCCCGCTGAGGATGCCGCCGATGGTCCCAAGAATCGGCGGCCCGTTGAGCGTCCCCTGGATGGCTTCAACCGGAATGGCAAACGCGCCGATGAGCAGCTGCCCAAGCCCTCCAACAAGATCCCCAAGGGCATCTGCCGACACCGGTTGTGCCGGACCGCTCAGGCTCCAACAGACGGCGAGCCCCATGATGACGACACGACGCGAGCGTCGAATCACCGATCCTCCTCTGGCTATTCTGACACCCCGCAACGAGAGGGTCAAGCCCCCACACCAATTGTTGTCTGCGACAATTGGTGTGGGGGTCAAGGGCTTGCGCGCGTCACGTGAAACGCGCTTCGGGGAATTTCAAAGCGGTCGATCGCTGATCGGTTGCGCACGTTTCGCTTCAGCAGGATGAGGGTGTCGCGGTCCGCAAAGACCGGGGCCCACGCGGGATCGTCCACGCGCGCGATCATGAAGCGCTGCCCCCACGGCGTCAAGTCGTGCCGGTGGAAGACGATCATGTTCAACCCGAACCTCGCCTCCGCCTCGCGCCACACCGCGTCATCCTCTTGCATCGGGATATAGAGCTCCCTGAAGAACGCCGCGGAATACGCCTCCGGCCGGTTGTCGACAAAGACGCGGTGCTCAGGAAACAGGTGGAAGATCAGGTAGCCGCCGATGTCATAGTTATTAAAGATGGGGCCTTCAAGATGCTGCTGCCGGATAAACGCCGCCGCCTCGCCGTCGCCTGGCTCAAGACCCAGACGCCGTCCGGAGGCCGGAGGAAGCGACCACACCGTCGACGGGACGGCGATGACCAGCGCAAGCGACAGCACCGCGGCCAGCGCGAAGAACCGGTCGTTGCGCGGACGGACCGCTCGCAGCACGCCAAGCGCTGAGGCGATCAGCGGCAAGGCCAATAGCCCGAACAACGCCAGATTCCGATAGGCCACCCAGCCCATGGCGCTGACGCCAACGGCGATGAGCGTCTCGGCCACTCCCGCTGATTTCCCCACCCGAGCCCACGCGCCCCCCAGGCTGAGGGCCAGCGCCATAAACACGCCGAGAAAGAGCCACAAGGCGGGCATCTGAAAACGAGCGAGGAGAAACGGGATCGTCTGGTTCTCAAACAACCGGTAGCCATACTCCTGAAAGATCGTCAACGGCACTAGGGCTCCCGTGATCCCAAAGGGATTGAGCAGCGTGGCCAGCATCGCCAGGCTCAGCACGACGGCCAACACGCGCGCCTGTCCCCTCCGTGCGGGCGAGCACAAGCTGTCGACGAGGAAGGCGGCGATCAGCGCCGGGCCCAGGAAAAAATAGCTGTGGAGATTCACCCACACGGCTTCGAGCAGAGGCAACCACCACACCGAGCGTTGTGAGGCCCGTTGGTCTCTGAATCGAAGCAACCGCTGAAAGAAGACCGACGTGAAGAGCAGGCTGAAGGCTTCGGGACGAACCTCAGCCCGAATGGCCAGGAGCGGGAGCAGGAGGATGGAGAGCCACGCGGCGACGCCGACCCCGGCCCGTTCCTCGGCGCATCGCCATGCGATGGCCAGAGCCGCGAGATTCAGCGCGATGAAGAACAGGTGCAGGCCGGCGAACCCACCGAGCCTCCAGATGAGAAAGAACACCATCCCGCTCGCCCAATGGTGATTGAGGAAGGGGTGGGTGGGCTCGGTGTAGGAGTAGAAGTTGGTGGAGAGAAGCTCCGGATGCTGCCAGACAAGCTGGCCGTTCTTGAGATGCCGGCCCAGGTCGGCGGTGGTGAGATTGATCGGCTCGGCGAAAAACAGCGCGCAGTAGCCGAGGAGGAGAACCAGCCAGCCCCACCTCGCCCAGCGAACCAGAGACTTAACCACCGTAGTGCCAGCCGGTGTCTATCAGCGTCAAGGCCGGCACGTCGTTGCGCACGCCGGCCTCCACCACCTCGCCGATGACCACCGCATGGTCGCCGAGCTCATTGGCGATTTCCCGCACCTCGCACTCCACGAAGGCGATCGCGTCATCCAAGAGCGGAGCCCCGGTCTTGCCGGCGCGGTGCGCAACGGTCTTGAGTTTCTCCCCGATGACGGTGGCGGGCTTGACGAAATGCTCGGCGAGCGGCTTCTGCTCTTTGCCCAGGATGTTCACCGAGAACACCTTGGCGTGCTGGATCATGGACAAGGAGTGGCTGTCCTTCCTGATCCCCAGCGCGACCAACGGAGGCGTGAAGGACACCTGCGTCAGCCACGTGCCGGTGAAGGCGTTGAGCTGGCCGTCCTGCGCCACCCCGATGATATAGACGCCGTGCGGAATTTTCCTCAACGCGATCTTCTTCGCTTGGGCATCCATGGCTACCTCAGGTAGGTTGCGAGGAAACGCGCGGTCCGTTGCCAGGCGTCCTTGGCCTCGTTCGAACGATACACCTCAGGATGGGTGTCGTTGAAAAAGGCGTGCGGGCAATCCGCGTAGCTCTGCACCTCGCCCGGCCGTCCGAATTGTTTGAGCCCCTGAGCAAGGCGCTGCGCCTCGCGCGACGGAATCCACGCGTCCTGCCCCCCGTGGAGATAGAGGATAGGCGCGAGGAGATACTTGAGGCTATCGGTTGGGGGGATCTGCCCGTAAAACGACACCGAGGCTTTGACATCGGAGTTGTGTGAGGCCACCATCAAGGCGAACGTCCCTCCCATGCCCAACCCCACCGCCCCGATCTTGATGGGGTCGACACACGATAGCGTCTTGAGATAGCGCGTGGCCGCGTTGAGGTCTTTGAGCGCGTGTTGCGATTGCAGGCGTTCCATCAGCTTCGCCGCCTCGTCGGGGTCCTTCGTCACCTTGTGACCCACACGGGAGTAGAGGTCAGGCGCCAGCGCCACGTAACCTTCCTTCGCAAACCGCTGGGTGACATCCTTGATGTGGTCGTTGAGCCCCCACCATTCGTGGATCACCACCACGGCGGGACGAGGCTGCTCATCGTGTGGCCGCGCCAGGAAGCCCCTGAGCGTGAGGCCGTCGCTCGGGTACGTGACCTCAGCGGTGAGACACTCGGGCATGCCGTTCAGCAGCCGATTTCATTGAGAATCTCATCAAACGGTTTGGCCACACAGGTGAAGATCGGCGTATCCCGCAGGGTGTAGGGGCGAGCCTTGCTCTCGCGCATCGCCATCACGAGATCGAGGAAGTCCTGAGGGTGGTCGGTTTCAAAGGCGAGGACGAACTCGTGATCATCCAGCCCGAAGCCGTAGGTCGTGTGGATCCGCACCGAGGGGTACGTGTTCCCCAGGACGATATGCTCGTCCATCATCGCCTGGCGCTGTTCGAACGGGAGCTGATACCATTCGTGGGTTTTCACGAAGGGATAGACGAACAGGTACTTGCTGTGAAACGGCGTGATGAACCGCCGCGCATCCGCGTGATCGGGATCGAGCTTATCCACGTAGGTGGACCGTTTCGTCATCGACAGATACGCGTGCGGCATCGACAGGTACCCGGCCATCGCCGTCTGCCGAACCGCCGCCGACATCGCCTGCAGCTGCTCAAGCCGGTTGCCCACGCGCCAGATCAAGAAGTCGACGTCGGGCTTCAACCCGACGAGCGAATAGGTCAGCACCATCAGCTGCTTGGCGTAGCGCGTGATGACACCGGCCAGCTCCCCGCCCTGCCTGCGCTTCGTCGAAGCCGGCAGCCGCCTCCACTCCGGATCCACGCGGTAGAACGAGAACCCCACGATCTGCCGAGCCACGGCCTCCCGTTGAACCGCGGGGGCGTGGCTCTTGGCTTCCTCGACCGGTATCGGCATGGTCATGTTCCTTGTCCCTTGTCCCTTGTCCCTTGTCCCTTGTCCCTTGTCCCTTGTCGCTTGCTTCAAATGAGCCGTTGGTACTCTTCGACCGGCAGCTTCCACACGGCGACGCCGCAGAAGCGGTCGCCTTCGGGACAGTACGGACGAATCCCTGCCTGCGACCTCGGCCAGCACGGCGCTTGGAGGTACCGGCCGATCTCCGGAAAACGCTCGGTCACCTGCAACACCTCTTCGCGACAGCTGTTCCAGATTTCCTCCTGCGCCGTGTAGCAGAGCCGCTGCACCCACTTGTGATGGAAGTGCAGCAAATCGCCCGACTCTTCAAACCGGATCGGAAACGCATTGGGGAGCAGGTACAGCGCGAATTCGTGGCTCACCCCTAGCTCGAGCAACCGGGTGATGGCGCGCCAGACCGTGGTCATCACCTCGCCGTAGCAGGCGAGAGCTTCCGGGGTGGCGCGAATCAGGACGGGGGTGATGTAGTCCGGTCGATCCGCGACGAAGTGGGTCAGCAGGATCGGCCGCGAGGCGGGCACCATGCGGTGGCGCTGGTCCTGCGAATCAGCGGTGTGCGACAGTTTCTTCTTAAATGTAAAGTGGGGATGCACCAGGGCGCGGGAGAGCTTGCTGACCGTCGTGAGGGTCAGCGTGTCGGACAGGTAGGGGTTGCGCGCCGGATTGAGCACCAGATCGATCGCCTGCAGATCTGACAGCTGTCCTCTGGGTACGCCGAGCACCGATCGCACCGCCTGCGCCAGGGTCTCTTGCGCGCGCGCCTTGTAATCCACCAGCCTGGAGGTGTGCGCACCGAGCTCCCGGTCGAATTCATCGACAAAGCCTCGGCCCGTCCCGTTGGTTGCCCGCCCCGGACTCTGGCCATCGAGGCGGGCCGGGGATCCGGCGTGGAGAGCCTGGAACACGCGATACTCCAGCGTCTCCTCCATCGGCATCGGATCCTCCGCCAGGGCCATGAACTTCGGATCGACCCGGCACACCTCCTCGACCATTCGCTGCACGACGAAGCGCTGCTCCAGCGGGACGTCAAACTGCCGGCATAGCCGCCAGTAGCGGTGCAGGGTAATCCCGCTGATCGTGTGGTAGAGGTGCGCGTGGGTCGCCACCGGCAAGACGTACCTCGCCACCTCCTGGCAGCGTTTCTTGATGGCGCCCTTCCAGCGTTTGTCCGACAGCTCGCGATGGGGAAAGATCCGCCGATACTCCAGGTTGACCGTCGGCTCCACCAGCTCGCACAGGCGGTGGTAGGCGTCCATCTGCGCGCGCACCGCCTTGAGGTAGATCGACCGGGCGGCGTCTTCCAGCGGCGGGATCGTAAAATGCTCCGGCTTCACCTCGACAAAACGTTGTGAAACCTGCTCGCTGTTATAAAAAGGATGCGCGTGGAGGAAGGACCAAATGCAGTGGCGTGACACGCGCTCAAGGACGAACTGGAAGGTGGGGTGCTGGATCGTCGTGTGATGGCCGGCCTTGTAGATGCTCTCCGCGATGCGGTCCCGCTGGGCGCGGGTTTGGTCATCGCGGTCCACATCGTCCGTCGAGATCACCTGGGAGGAGTAACAGGTGCGCGCCGCCGCGACGGCGAGGTTGTACGGCTCGCGGAAATAGTTCTCGAGCCTGACGATGGGCTCAGGGGTCAAGGCGGTGGTGTGGAGCGTCTCGGGCATGGCGCTACACTTCCAAGATTTTCGGGGCCTGGGTCAGCACCAGACACCCGTCGCTCGTCACCACGACCATGTCCTCGAGGCGCATCCCGCCGGCATCCATGTAGTAGAGTCCGGGCTCAACCGTCACCACCATGCCGGCTCTCAAGATGTCCTTGCGGGGGCTGATGCGCGGCGGCTCGTGGATCTCCAAGCCGACCCCGTGACCCGTCCCGTGGAAGAACCCCTGCATGCGGCCGTCCTGCGGCCCCGTCTTGAACCCGAGCGACTCGAACGAGGCCAGGATCGCTTGATGCACCACCGACCCATCCACGCCGTCTTTGATCATCCGAAAGGCGATCTCCTGCCCCTCGCGCACCGCGTCGAACATCTTGCGGACTTTCGGAGCCGCCTTGCCCTTGACGATGGTGCGCGTGATGTCGGCGAAGTAGCGCGTATCGGCGTGCTGCGGGAACACGTCCATCACGATCGGCTCGTTGGCCCTCAGCGGGCCTGAACCTTCGTTGTGCGGATCGACCGCCTGCGCCCCGCAGGCGATGATCGTGTGCTGCCCGATGCAGTTGCGCTCCAGCAGCTGCATGTGCAGGACCTTCCGGATCATCTCCACCGTGAGGGGCTTGCCACCGATCCACAGCGTCCCGTCGGCCTTGATCTCGGAGTTGCGGATCAGCTCGATGGCCGATTCGAGCGCGTCTTCCGTCGCGCGAAGCGTCTGGGTGAGGAAGGCGATTTCCTCCTCGGACTTCAGCAGTCGCTGCGGGTAAAACGGCTCCGGCTTGGCGACGATCTCATAGCCCCGCTGCCTCAGCCCATCCGCGTGCCCGACGCTGAAATCGAGCGGGACCTCGATCGCCTTCGCCCCGTACGCCTGCAAGAGCTCATCGACGACATCCAGCATCGTCGGTTCCCCGCTGAGCCGTTGCTTGGCCTGTCGGGCCAGGGCGGTGTACGAGAGGACCTCATCCACCGTCGCTTGCGCCTTGGCGCGATCCAGCTCCAGGTCGCTCATGACCAGCTGCTTGCGGCCGTCGGCTTGAACCAAGATGAACGGATCGGGCGCCAGGAATCTCGTGGCGTAGTAGAGGTTGGCGTTTTTCTCGCTATCGGCGATGATGAGTTGGGCACGATTCATGGGAGGCCTCAGTGGACACCCCAACAAGGAGCCTCTATAATAAGGCCTTCCGAATCCCCCCGCAAGAGCCCAATGGTGGAAGCAGTCTGTTTTTATCTCTTCAGCGCAGTCCTGCTGGCGGCCGCGCTGCTGGTCGTCACCAGTCCCCAGCCGATCTACAGCGTGCTCTCCCTCCTGGTGGCGATGTTCTGCTTGGCCTCCCTGTTCGTGATGCTGGGGGCCTTTTTTGTGGCCGCGATCCAAATCCTCCTGTACGCCGGGGCGGTGCTGGTGCTGTTCCTGTTCGCCATCATGCTGCTCAATCTCGCTCCGGAGGCACTCTCGCGCATGCGCCCCTTTACGCTGCGCGCCATCGGCACGCTGGTGGGCGCACTCTTCTGCGTGCAGCTGGTGGGGATGTTGGTGCGCACCGCCTCCGGCCCGGGCACGACGGCGGCGGCGACGTGGACGGTGCGGGAGGTCGCGCGCCTGCTCTTCACGACGTACCTGCTGCCGTTTGAACTGACGTCCTTCCTCATCCTCGCGGCCATCATCGGCGCGATCACCCTCGCCCGCGTCACGCGACACGATCAATGACCCCGACCTATTCATTCCCTCGATGATCACCCTCAATCACTACCTCGTCCTCAGCGGGGTGCTCTTTGCGATCGGGCTCGTCGGGATCATGACGCGGCGCAACGTGCTGATGATCCTGCTGTGCATCGAGCTGATGTTCAACGCGGCCAACCTGTCGTTTGTCGCCTACGGTCGGGCGCTGGGGGATCTGAACGGGCAGCTCATCGTGCTGTTTGTGATCACCGTTGCGGCGGCTGAGGTCACCGTGGGACTCGCGATTGCGATCCTGATGTCCCGCCAATTGAAGACGCTCAACGTCGATGAGGTCCGCCAGCTCAAATGGTAGCCCAGCCTTCAGCCTTCAGCCTTCAGCCTTCAGCCGTTTTCTGCGCGTGGACCCTGTTGCTCAGCCCGCTCGTCTCGGCGCTGGGGATTCTCCTCTTCGGGATCTCCCGACGGCGGTTGAGCGCGCTGCTCGCCAATGGGGGGCTGCTGCTCTCGTTTGCCTGCGCGCTGTCGCTGTTCGTCCAAGCGCGCAGCGGAGGCCTGACCCTGCCGCTGGAGCTATCGGTGACATGGATCGGGCTGCCGGACTTCTCCATTCCGTTCGGGGTGCTCATCGACCGGCTCTCCCTGCTCATGTCGCTGGTGGTCACCGGCGTGGGCAGTGCCATCTTCCTCTATTCCATCGGCTACATGGCGGATGACGCCGGCTACAGCCGGTACTTCGGACTGCTGTCGCTGTTCGCCTTCTCCATGCTGGCGATCGTCCTGGCGACCAACTGGATCGAGCTGTTCATCGGCTGGGAGCTAGTGGGGTTCTGCTCCTACGCGCTCATCGGCCACTGGTACGAGAAACCCGCCGCCGCTGAGGCCGGCAAGAAAGCGTTCATGGTCAACCGCGTCGCGGACTTCGGCTTCCTGCTGGGGATTGTCTGGCTGTGGGCCGTCTCAAGCCCGATCGCCGCTGAGCGCAGCGTGCAGTTCCAGACGCTGTACCAGCGGCTTCCGCACCTGATGGAGCTGGGGTGGCTGTCCCCTACGGCGCTGACGGGGATCGGGCTGTTGCTGTTCTGCGGGGTGCTGGGCAAGTCGGCGCAGTTTCCGCTGCACGTGTGGCTGCCGGATGCGATGGAAGGGCCCACGTCGGTCTCCGCGCTCATCCATGCGGCCACGATGGTGGCGGCCGGGGTCTACATGCTCTGCCGGACCTTCTGGCTGTTCGAGGAGTTGCGCACCGTCTTGACCGTGATCGCGTGGGTCGGTGGCGCGACGGCGTTTCTCTCGGCGTGCCTGGCCATCGTGGAATCGGACCTGAAGCGCATCCTCGCGTACTCGACGCTGAGCCAGCTTGGCTACATGGTGATGGCGGTGGGGTTGGGCGGGGCGGGCGCGGGCATGTATCACCTCACCACGCACGCGTTTTTCAAGGCGCTGCTGTTCCTCAGCGCCGGCAGCGTCATCCACGGCACCCACCGGCAGAACATCTGGGAGCTGGGGGGACTGTGGACGTCGATGCGATGGACGTCGCTCTCGTTTTTCGTCGGCGCGCTGGCGTTGTGCGGCGCGCCGGGCTTGAGCGGTTTTTTCAGCAAGGATGCCATCCTCGCGCTCGCCCATGAGCACAACGCCTCGCTCTACTGGTTGGGGACGGTGACCGCGGGTTTCACCGCGTTCTACACGGCGCGGGTGTGGTGTGTGGCGTTTGTGGGCAAGGCCGTCAGCCCTGCGGCTGACGGCACTTCCTCGCCAGCAGGGATGGTGCCGGCTCGGTCGCCCGCCCACGGATTGCATCCGCACGAGTCTCCGACGATCATGCTCGTTCCGCTGGCGGTGCTGGCGGCGCTGTCCATCGTCGGCGGTTACCTCGGCATCCCGGCGTTTCTGGGTGAGCAGGCGGCCGAGCTGCATTGGGGCATCGCCGGGACCTCCCTGGTGGTGGTGGCCATCGGCGTCGGGCTGGCATGGTTGATCTACGGCACGCGCTCAATCTCACCGTCGAAGATTGCGCAGACGTTCGGCCCGGTCTACCGGCTGCTCCTTCGGCACTACCGTATCGACGACGCGTATGCCTGGTATGTGGATCGGATTCAGCAGCGCCTCATCGCCTCCGCCTGCGCGCTGTTTGAGCGGTTCGTCATTATCGGCTTGGCGGTCAACGGCACGGCGTGGACGACCAAGACGGCCGGCCGGTTGCTGCGCTTGTGCCAAACCGGGAAGGTGCAGCAGTACGTGTTGGTGTTTTTTGTGGGAGTCGTCGCGTTGCTGTATCTGGCGAACCATCCATGATGAGTCCGCTGCTGATGATCCTGCTGGCGCCGGCGATGGGCGTGATGCTGTTGCTGTGGCTCCCCCGGCAAGAGATCCGCCTCATCCGGCGGGTGGCGGTGGGGGCGACCTTCATCCCGCTGCTGACCGCGCTGTGGGTGGTGACGAATTTCGACCGCTCCTCCGGTGGATATCAGTTCCACGTGGAGGTGCCGTGGATCGCCGCGCTGGGCGTCGGGTTTCACCTCGGGGTGGATGGGATCAGCGCCGTGCTGGTGCTGCTGCATGCGATCTGCGCCTTCGCCGGCGTGCTGATCTCGTACGCCATCAAGGAGCGCGTGAAGGAATACTATCTCTTCTACCTGCTGCTCATCACCGGCGTGTTCGGGGTGTTCCTGTCGCTGGATCTGTTCTTCTTCTACTTCTTCTACGAGATGGCGGTGATCCCGATGTATCCGCTCATCGGCGTCTGGGGCAGCGATACCAAGGAAGGCGGCCGGGTGGTGTTCTCGAAAGAATACGCCGCGATGAAGCTGACGATTTACCTCACCTCCGGCGCGGTGCTGGCGTTGATCGGACTCTTGTGGCTGTACGTCAGTTGCGGGGCGCAGACCTTTGACGTGGTCGCGCTGGAGGAGCATCTGCGCGCCCATCCGCTGGACGCCCGGTTGCAGTGGTGGATCTTTCCCCTGCTGGCGGTGGGCTTCGGGGTCATCGCGCCGCTGTGGCCGCTGCATAGCTGGTCGCCTATCGGACACGCCGCGGCTCCGTCGGCGGTGAGCATGCTGCATGCGGCGGTCCTGATGAAGCTGGGTTCCTACGCGATCATCCGCCTGCCGCTGAACCTCCTGCCCCTCGGCGCGCAGGCGTGGCTGCCGTGGATCGCCGGGCTGTGCACGATGAACATCATCTACGGCGGGCTGGTCGCCATGGCCCAGAAAGATTTGAAGTTCATCATCGGGTACTCCTCCTCCAGCCACATGGGCTACGTCCTGCTGGGGATCTGTGCGCTCACTCCGCTCTCGCTCAACGGTGCGGTGTTGCTGATGTTCGGGCACGGGGTGATGACGGCGCTCGCCTTCGCGCTGGTCGGCCACATCTACGACGAGACGCACACGCGCTCCCTGCCGGAGCTGGGAGGGCTGGCGAAGCGCCTGCCGTTCATCGCCACCTGCGGGGTGATGGCCGCCATGGCGTCCAGCGGCCTGCCGGGATTCGCGAACTTCGTGGCGGAGATGATGGTGATCTTCGGGTCGTGGGATCGGTACCGTCTGCAGGCGGTGCTGGCGGTGCTGGGGATCGTGATCACCTCGGTGTACATGCTGCGGATGGTGCGCGGGGTGTTCTTCGGAGGCGCCAACGAGAGCCTCGCCCACGCGAAAGACGCCGCCACCCCGTTTGCCCGCCTCCCGTATGTGGTGTTGATCGCAGCACTGTTGATCGTGGGATGCTGGCCCAAGCCGCTGGTGCGATTGATTGATCTCTCCACGCGCCCGCTCGTCGCGCGCACCCTGGCACCCGCGCAACCTCTCGAAGTGCATATAGCTAAAGAGCAGACCTCGATTACACAGATTGTTAGATGATTACATCTTCTACAGATGAATTGGCCGGTTGTCGCGATTGAGCTTGCCGTCTGCGGCTGGATCGCCGTCCTGCTGGCGGGCGATGCGCTGCTCACCCCCCGGTTCGCGGGGCTGGAACGCGGCAAGCGCCAGCGCCGGCTGTGGAGCCTGGCGATGCTGGGGATCGGGGTGCTGGCGTGGGTGCTGGGATGGCAATCGCGTTGGCTCGGGCAGGCCTTCGGACCCATGTTTCTCTTTGATGGGTTCGCCTTCACCTTCAAGTGGCTCTTCCTGATTACCACCGCGGTCGTGATCGCCATGATGCGCCAGGCGAACCCGCTGGCCATCACCCACCTTGGAGAATTCTACCTCTTGATCTTCTCCGCACTGCTGGGGATGCTGGTGCTGGCGTCCATCAACGATCTGCTGCTGCTGTTCATCGCCTTGGAGCTGCTGACGTTCTCGCTGTACGTCATGGCCGCGTACGTCAAGACTGATCCCCGCTCCATCGAAGCCGGTATGAAGTACCTGATCATGGGCTCTGTCTCCTCGGGGTTCCTGGTGTACGGCATCAGCTTGCTCTACGGCGCGGCGGGCGGCACAGGATTCGAGGCGCTCCGCGCGCTGTTGGCCTCCGGCCCGGCCGGCCCGAATGTGCTCGCGGGGTTGTTCCTGGTCTTGGCGGGATTGGGATTCAAAGTGGCGGCCGTGCCGTTTCATCTCTGGGTGCCGGATGTCTACGAGGGTGCGCCCACCCCGGTGGTGGCACTCCTGTCGGTCGGCTCGAAGATGGCGGGGATGATCGTCCTGCTGCGCCTACTCTACTCGGTGGCCTTGCCGGTTGCGGCGGTGTGGACGGCCGTGCTCGCCGCGCTCTCCGCCGCGACCCTGCTGTACGGCAACCTCGCCGCGATCCCGCAGACCAACGTCAAGCGGCTGCTCGGCTATTCCTCCATCGGCCACGCAGGATATCTGCTGATGGGGCTGTGCAGCGGGTTGCTCTCCGGCGCGCAGGCGGTGGGCTTTTACCTCCTGGCGTACCTGGTCAGCACCCTCGCGGCGTTCTTCGTCGTGATGATCGTCCCCGGCGACTCGCTGGAGGAGTACAACGGTCTCTCGCACCGCTCGCCCTTCTTGGCGGCGGCGATGTTCGTGGCGCTGTTGTCGCTGGCCGGCGTGCCGCCGCTGGCCGGATTCGTCGGCAAGCTGCTCGTGCTGCTCTCGGCCGTCGAGAGCCATCGGCTCTGGCTGGCGGCGATCGGTGGCCTCAACGTGGCGATCTCGCTGTACTACTATCTCTGTGTGGTGCGGCGCATGTACCTGCTGAAGCCTGCGTCTTCGAAGCCGATCGCGGTGGACGGCATCAGCCGGGCCGTCCTCTTCCTGTTGCTCCTTGGCATCGTCATCATCGGCACCGTGCAGGAGCCGTTTCTCCGTCTCCTCTCCTCGGCCATAGCGTTTTGATTCTCCCCACCCCTCAGCGCGGGCGGCGATCAGGTATACTTATTTTAAGCGTCCTTATCATCCGTTGAGCGTTGCAGTCGCAGGAGGCGACCCGTGGCGGACATTGACCCGTTGCTCGTGGCGGCAAGAGACCATCACGCCAGCGACGTGCACCTGACGACTGGCTCGCCGCCGCTTTTTCGCATCCACGGCGAGTTGCGGCCGTGCGACGGCGTGGGGGTGGTGACGGCGGAGGCGGCGCGCGTGCTGATCGAGCCGCTCATGAGCCCCGAGCAGAAACAACGCTGGAACGAACACCACGATGTCGACTTCGCGTACGAGCTGCCCGGCACCGGACGGTTCCGAGTCAACGCCTTCGTCCAGCGGCAAGGGCCCGGGGCGGTGTTCCGGCATATCCCCTTCGAGATCAAAAGCGTGGCGCAGTTGGGGCTGCCGCAGCAGATCATCCGGTTCGCCACCTGCCGCGCGGGGCTGGTGCTGGTGACCGGCGCCACCGGCAGCGGCAAGAGCACCACGCTGGCCGCCATCATCGACCACATCAACGCCAACCGCAAAGAGCACATCATCACCATCGAAGACCCGATCGAATTCGTGCATCCCAACAAAGGCTGCCTCATCAACCAGCGCGAAGCGGGCGTCCATACGGATTCGTTTGCCAGCGCGCTCCGAGCGGCTCTGCGGGAGGATCCTGACGTGATCCTGGTCGGGGAGATGCGGGACCTGGAGACGATCGAGCTCGCACTCACCGCCGCGGAGACCGGCCACCTGGTGTTCGGCACGCTGCACACCAACAGCGCCTCCGACACGGTGGACCGGATCATCAACGTCTTTCCGGCTGCCCAGCAGCCGCAGATCCGTCAGGTCCTCTCGACCGTGTTGGTCGGGGTTGTGGCGCAGAACCTGCTGAGGCAAGCGAATGGCCAGGAACGCATCGCCGCCGTGGAAATCATGATCGCCAATTCGGCCATCGCCAACCTGATCCGCGAGGGCAAGACGTTCCAGATTCCCTCGATCATTCAGACGGCGAAGAAGGAAGGGATGCAATCGATGGATCAGTGCTTGCAGACGCTCGTGCAGGAAAGGAAGATCACGACGGACGAGGCGCTCCAGCACGCCACCCAGAAGGAGCTGTTCGGGGGGCCGCCCAACCCCCACGCACCTCAACAACCAGGCGCCGGCAACCTCGCCCCCTCCGGAGTCGCTAGGTAGGACGCTCGCGCTTCAGTTGCCTGAAGTCCTCGAGCGCAAGCTGGACAAATTTCTTCGGGGGATCCGTCGGGTGTTTGGAGCCAGGGTGTAAGAGCTCGACGATATCCAGCCACATCCCATCGCGCGAGAAGGCCGCGATGTCGTGCCGTTGCGTGTCCATCCGAATCGCATCCTCGGGACACACCTCCACGCAGTAGCCGCAGTAGACGCACTTGCCCAGGTCGAGATCGAAGCTCTTCGCGTATTTCTCGATGTTCGGATCCGGATGCTCCGCCGGCGTGATGTAGATGCACTTCGCCGGGCAGACCGTCTCGCACAACATGCAGCCCACGCACCGAGGGGTCCCGTCCTCCCGCTGCATGAGCCGGTGGCGCGTGCGAAGCCTTGGAGAGGTCTGCCGCTGCTGATCGGGATATTGAATCGTCACCGACGCTGGAATGTGGCGAAACAGACCCAGCCGATGCGCAAGATGCAACAAGAGGTTGCGCCAGAAGTGGACGGAGGTCACCCACAACCCCTGGGCGATGGCCGGCAAATAGATGCGCTCCCCCCACGAGAGCGCGCGCCGCGTGTGCGCCTCGCGGATCCTCCGCAAGAATTCTTCGCTTAACGTGCTCATCAGCGCACCACCAACCGCACGATGCCGGTGATCCCGATGTTCGCGATCGAGAGGGGAAAGAGCACCTTCCATCCCAACCGCATGAGCTGGTCATAGCGAAATCGCGGCAGCGTCCAGCGGATCGCCATGAACAGCCACAGGAAGAAGGCAACCTTCAGGGTAAACGCCGCCACGCCGAGGAGCGCCATCACGTTCAGCGAGAAGGCATCGGCCGGAAGCCAGGGCACCTGCCATCCGCCGAAGAACAGCACGGTGGTCATGGAGGCGACCAGCACCGTCTCGACGAAATCGGTCAGGAAGAACAGGCCGAACTTCATCCCGCTGTACTCGGTGAAATAGCCGATGATCTCCGGCTCCCCCTCCGGCAGGTCGAAGGGCACCCGCTTGGTTTCCGCCAACGCCGCCGTCATGAAGATGAGGCAGCCGATCGGCTGCGCGACGAATCCCCATCCAAGCGGTGAGGTCCCCTGCAGCCGGATGATCTGCTGCAAATCCAGCGTCCCGTACCACACGATCGTCCCGATCAGCGAGACCCCCAGCGCGATCTCGTAGGCGAGCATCTGTGAGGCCGCGCGCAAGCCCCCGAGTGTGGCGAGGTTGCTGCCGGAGGCCATGCCGGCCAGGATCACGCCGTAGGTGCCGATGGAGGCCAGTGCTAAGACGTAGAGCAGCGCGGCATCCAGGTGCGCGACCTGCAGCTCGATCGTCCGTCCACACACCATGAGCCGGTCCCCGAAGGGAATCGCGGCAAAGGCGATCAGCGCGAAGAACACCGACAGCCACGGGGCGATGGCGTGCAAGACGCGGTTGCCGGTCGCCGGGATGAAATCTTCTTTCGTGAGCAGCTTGAGGATGTCAGCGAGTGGATGCAGCAAGCCGAGGCCGCCGAGCTTGCGCAAGAGCCAGTTGACCGGCGCGCCACCCAGCCACCACGGCACGGTGAAATACGCCCGGTTCGCCCCCACGCGATCCTGCATGAGGGCGCTCTGTTTCCGCTCCACCCATGTCTGGATGCCGGCGAGATTCAGCACCGCAAAGAGCACCGTCCCTGCAAGGGCGAGTTTGATCAGAAGATCAGTGACCATTCGTCGAGGCTAACAAGGAGCCGGCGTCGCCGATCGTCTCGTAGCTCAAGCCCTGGAACGCCGGCTCACGCGAGGCGAGGTCGGCGAAGATCGACGGCGCATCAGGCATGTTGAGCGGCAATCCGAGGCGCTGCGCCAGCTCCAGGAAGATGTCGGAGTCGGTCCTGGCTTCCCCCAGTGGGGAGAAGGCTGCATGGATGCGCTGCACGCGGCCCTGGCAGTTGGTGAAGGTGCCGTCTTTCTCCGCGTAGACGGCGCTGGGTAGTATCAGGTGCGCAAACCGGCAACTGGCGTTGACGTTGGATCCCTGGAACACGACCTGCTCAAGGGGTTTCAGCGCCGAGGCAACGGCCTCTTGCCCGAACACCTCCACCAGGTCGAGCCCGAAGACATACAATACGGAGAGCTCCTTGCGCGCCGCCCGAGCCAGAAGCGCATCGCTGCGAAACGAAAGCCCCAGCGCCTGCGCGCCGCGGGTGTTGGGGGATTTGTCCGCCTGGATCAGAAACTCATCGCTTGAGCCGGGAGGAGGGGCGGCCACCGTGACCTGGGCGATGCCGAGCTGTCGGAAGAAGGTCTTCGCCAAGTACAGCTCTTCGTTGGTCAGGAAGGTCGAGAGGATGACGCCAACTCGATCGGGTTGGTTGGCGGCGGTGAGCCGTTGGATCGTCGAGGCCAGCGCGGCGAACGCCTCGTCCCACGACCCGTCTCGCAGACGTTGGCCGTCACGAACCTGCACGGTGGTCAGTCGATCGTCATCGATCGCATGGTAGGTGTAGCGACCCTCGTCGCACATCCACCACCGGTTGACGTCGGGATTGTAACGTGGTTTGAGGCGCATCACGCGCTTGCCTTCGGCCACGTGCGGACGGTCGCGCCGCTCGCGGTTGGCATGGATCTCGATGTTGCACCCCCTCGAGCAGCCGGGGCAGACAGACTTCGTGGTTTCGAGGTACCAGACGCGGCATTTGAACCGAAAATCTCGGTCGGTCAGCGCCCCGACCGGGCAGATGTCGACCACACAACCCGAGTACTGATTGTCCACCTGCTTGCCCTCGACGACGCCGATCTCTGAGTGGTCGCCACGGTTGAAGATGCCGAACTCCCCGGTCTTGGTCACCTCATCGCAGAACCGCACGCAGCGGGAACAGAGGATGCAGCGCTCCGCATCCAGCATGACGTTGGGGCCGACGGGGACGGCCTTCGGTTTCTTGACTTTCTGCTCATTGAACTTGGGGTCGTAGAGGCCGTACTCCATGTAGTAGTCCTGCAGCCAGCACTCGCCCGCCTGATCGCACACCGGACAATCAAGTGGATGGTTGGCCAGCAGAAACTCAAGCACAGCCTTGCGGCCGTCAAGCGTCTTGTCGCTCGTGGTGTGGACGACCATGCCGTTCGCAGCCGGGGTGTAGCAGGCAATTTGCAGCTTGGGCGTGCCTTCGATCTCCACGAGGCAGATGCGGCAGTTACCCGCAATGGAGAGTCCCGGATGGTAGCAGTAGAACGGCACCGGGCTCTGCGCTTTTTCGCAGGCTTGCAGCACCGTCGTCCCGTCAGGCACGGTGACCGGCTTCCCGTCGATAGTCAGCGTCAAGGTTTTCGCTTGATCCGGCATAAGATCCTCACCTGATCCCGCTCGCCCATGTAGCACCCGATGGTAGCGGTGTAGAAACGCTTATGCATCTTGGAACTACCCGTGACTGGTGACTGGCAGTTTATTGTTGACTCACATTCCGGCGCTATTTCTTTGGCGTCAGCGAACCAATCAATCTCCCGATTGCTTCCGTCGGAAGCTTCTGCCCACCTAGCGTATCGTCATCGTGTGGCAGCAAGCCGGAATTGCCAAAAGCAACAACTGCCTCAACAAGGTTTGCAAGAATAATATCCCGTTGCTCAGGCGTGTGCGCCGACATTACAAAAGCCTCAATACTATTCGCCACTCTTTGTCTGTGCTTGTTCAGGTGGCTCATGTGAATATGGGCTCTTAACATTCTTAGGACGTAAGTGGTGATCGCTCCGACGGCAGAAAGAATAACGATTCTGAGAGCTGTTTGATAGACCGCGGTATGCCACTCGGCTTCCATCGGAAGCTTCACGAAGATGAAGCCAACAGCCACACCGAAGAAAGCTAGCACCATTATCACACTCCAAACGGCCCACAGTTTTATGTCCTTTGACAACCCTTCCTGTGCATCCTTAAACTGCCGCTGGGCTTCCTGAACAGAAATTTTCGCTGCTGTTCGCCGCGCCCTTGTTTCGATCTCCTCAGCAAGTTTTTTCGCCTCTTCAATTGCCCGCCCTGCCTCCTCCTTCAGCGTCTTGATTGTATCTGAGGCTTCTTTGCGAAGAGACTCAACAGTGCGCTTGTACTCCTGCCTAATTCCTTCATCTTCGAGAAACCCGCGCCCCATGACTGCTGCGGCCACAAAGTGAGGAAGTGATTTCTTGGCCTCTTCGAGGAAGGTGTCAATATTCGTCAGAAAGTTTGATCTCTGAGCTATGTATTGGGAGCTGTCTGCCCCGGCCTGGCTGGAAAGTTGATTGAGAATTTGATTGAGGATGCTCGTTATCTGATTGACAGGTTCGTTGTGGACTTGCGGGGCGTATTCTCGTGCTAATTGTCGCAGCCTCGAAATACTTTCGAGCCGCGGGTGGAGCTCTTTTTCGAGCGACTCCTCCCCAAGAGATTTCCGAAGCAACTTCTGCGTATCGACGGCATTCAGCGCGTCGTCCACCTTCTTCAAATTATCCAAATATTGTTGAGATGCCATCTGCTATCCTCCCTAAAACGTCACAAGGACGGTCTTGTCACCAATCGAACTTCAGTTGGGATGTTCGAATTGCAAGGTGCTGTCGAATTGAAGCCGGCAGAACCGACTCCAGGTTGCCCACTGAAACATTGCCCAACTCGTTAGGTTCCAACTTATACAACCCACCGCCATAGACCCGCCCGCTCGATAACAAGGTTTTTAACGGAACCGCGTTCAATTCTTTCCAGATTATTGTGAGGAGATGTGGTTTGTCTCTCAACATTCTCGCTAGATAGGGCTTTGGGTACATGGCGAGGTAGACGTTGGCAATTGTTGCCTTCGAGTGGTTCAAGATAAATCGGAATGGCTTTCCATTACGGCCATTCTCACGACCCATGTAAGTGCATAGCAATGGTGCGGGCGGGCGCATTTCTTGCGAGTACCATGGGAACCGATGTTCGCATAGATAGCGCTTTTGAATCTCTGCCTTTCGTCCTAGTCGTAGATAGGACCATAACCCTGGGTACTTCGCTTTTACCTGTTGTGGTGGGAGGTCACATGACAGGAGAAAGAGCTTGGGCTCTATAACCGGGGCGCCAGCATCGTCGGCTTTAATTTCATCAGCCAATAGATGCCGTGGGCTTGGAAGAATGGGCCATAGAAACCTCCTTGGAATTTGATATCGATAAGTTTGTTCTGCGGTGAGGATGAAGAATGCGTTGCCGCCTGTGGCGATGCCTCGTTTGATGTCAAAGAGGTCTGACAGTTTCAGTTGACCTTGATCCTTTACGGCCTGTATGCCTTCGGATGGGAAGCGAGTCCATTTGTCTGAATTCCGTAAGGCTTCGGCAGGAACTATCTTTGAAATCTTTGGATTGGTCAGAACCCCTCCATAGGTGAACTCTACCCCGTGCTCGGCTGGTGGAGAAGCTTTGCTAAACCAGACCACCGCTGATGATACGAGGGCATCGTCAAACTGGACATCTGCCGGGTCGAAGCGATGAATTTGCAAAAGAGTCACACGGTTTAACAAGAATTCCTTGATCTGTCGCCCATACTTCACGTCCATAAACTCGCTTGGAACCAGCCAACCAGCTAGGCCATTCTCAGCCATCCAACCGTAGGAGATACACAAGAAGTAGCAGTACAATCCAGCTAGTCCGCTGAGCCGCACGCCAGCTACTCGCTCAGCCAAATGGCCCAACCGAAGCTTCGTGGATTCATCTAAATGGTGATGCCGGACATAGGGAGGATTGCAAATCAATAGGTTCGGACGCAGTTCATCTGACCGCGGTGGGAGGGCTTGTGTAAAATCAGCGATACGGAGCCTCAACGGTGTGTTGCCCCAAATCTGGAGAGCCCTCTGGCCGTAATCAGAATCGATCTCATAACCAGCCGCCCACGCCACTCGTGAAGCTGGAAACGTCCTTAGCAATGCTGAATAGAAAGAGCCGGTCCCAAATGCAGGATCCAGAAAGCGAATCTGTTGGTATGGTGGCGACAATCTCTTGGCATGCGTCATGACATCTTCCGCAAGAATTGGTGGAGTGGCAAACTGGCCCAACTTGTTCCGCTCGGCCCTTGTTTTCGAAGAGTCGAGGTCTTCTTGGAGCGTAAGGCGCGTTGTTTCCAACGCGGTAATCGCAGCCGTCATCAAACCCTAAAGTCCAAAAAGAGCCAGATCATCTACTCGATGCTCCCAAACCCAATCGATACCCTCAGCTGCTTCATAGCCCAAGTAGCCGCTATCGAAGTAGCCACACAGAAACAGGACATAGCGAATGCGCTTGCCGTAGGTGCTTCGTAGTTGGGTAATCTTCGTCGCTTCTTCCTTGCGTCTCTTGTTTGTGTTCGTAAAATCCCCCGCCGATTTCGCCTCAACGAGCAAGGGTCTCTCGCCATGCCTGGATCGCTTTGGCATTATGGCGGCATCAACCGGGATGTTCACAGTACGACCAACTTGCCTTACAGGGATGTTCAGACGAAATGCGAAAGTGCCAGGCTTCATCCGATCAAATCGAACTCCCTTCCCTGATTTAAGGTAGGAGTAGCCTCTACCTTCCAACCAACGTCTTATGACAGCCAGTTGCCTCTGTTCCTGAGCGTTTCGGATGATTGGGTCAGCTTCTGCTCCGCACAATCTATCCGCAACGATCGTCGCCGCTCTATGGAGCTCTAATCTGCTGGGCCTCCTCCGACTATCGAACCAAGGAAAGATGTCCTTGTCGAGCAAGCGCAGAATAATTTGCCCCACTTTGTCGAGATCAGCCTTAAGTACTGCGGCCTTCGCCAAGGGTGGAACGCGTCCCTCAACCTCCATGCTATGGATAAGACCGCGCGATACCCCCGCTAAGCCCGTTAAACGGTCTCGAGCAATTGGAGGCGCGGTTGCCATTCGCAATATCGGGAGCACGGTTGGATGCCGACTCAAGCTTTCCGGGGTAATGCTGCCGAGGTTGTCTGTCTGTCGGAGGGACACTTCGACTTGCTTCGTAGCCTGAGCCCGAGTATCACGATATGCCCTCGGGGCAAATCGCATGAACCAAGAGTTGTAGTGGTCCACCGACAAAGCGATGTCGGCTTTCCATCGTTTTGGCTTATCTGAATTGACGGCCATTTACCCCGCCATGAAGCAACGGTTTGGAATCCAACAAAAAACCTCCGCCTTGTGGCGAAGGTTTGCGTTATTTTTACGTGCCAGTTCCCCCTTCAAACGTAGCACGTTTCCTAAATTGTATGGGTTCATGATAGGCCTTTTCTTTCCGGGCGTCAAGTTCCCATAATCGTCCACAGCAACTCACTACTTTAACATTGGCGAACCAATCCACGTTTATTAAAATGCCCGGATAAACCGCCTGACCTCATCATGGCCGCCGACATGGTTTCTTTGCAAGCTGCCTGATGTAGTCAGCGGCCTCCCGACCACTTCGAAAAACTTTGTCACCTGGCTTGGTCTTCCTCGCCCACTGCAAGAGTTTCTCGTAGGCGCGCTTTGGGATTTTTTCTTCCATATCATTCACACGCTAACAGGCAAACCGGCCAACGGGCTCACCACATCACATCGCTTCTCTCGGATATGAAATTCAAACTCCTCACGGAACTTGGTGATGTAGCTCTGGACAGGCCAGGCCGCGGCGTCGGCGAAGACGCAGATGGTGCGGCCTTCCATGTTGGTGGCGATCTGCAGCAGATGGTCGAGATCGCCCTGGCGTCCTTCGCCATCGGCGAGACGCGAGACGATCTTGTGGATCCACCCCGTACCCTCGCGGCAGGGCGAGCACTGCCCGCACGACTCATGCGAGAAGAATTTGGTCGCGTACCAGAGCGCGCGGACCATGCAGGTCGTCTCGTCCATGACGATCACGCCGGCCGAGCCCGCCATCGTGCCGGCGCTCATCAGCGAATCGAAATCCATGTGCACGTCGATCTCATCCGCCCGAAGGATCTTGGCCGAGATCCCGCCGGGGATGACCGCTTTCAGCCGGCGACCTTCCGGGATGCCGCCGGCGCAGTCGAAGATGAGCTCGCGCAAGGTCACCCCGTGCGAGGCCTCGTAGAGTCCAGGCCGGTTGACATGGCCGCTGACACTGAAGAGCCGCGTCCCGCCGGATTTCCCAAACCCCAATTTCGCAAACCACTCCCCGCCTTTCTGCAGGATCGTCGGCACCATCGCCAGCGTCTCAACGTTATTGATGACGGTTGGGCAGCCGAACAACCCGCTGATCGCCGGAAACGGCGGCTTGAGGCGGGGAAACCCTTTCTTGCCTTCCAACGATTCCAGCAACGCGGTTTCTTCCCCGCAGATGTAGGCCCCCGCGCCGGGATGCACAACGACCTCGAGGTCCATGGCGCTGTTAAAGATCCGCTTGCCGAGAAAGCCATAGGCATACGCTTCCTCAACGGCTTTCGCAAAGATGCGCCGCGGCCGCACGTACTCGCCGCGGATATAGACGTAGGCTTTCCTCACCCCCGTGGCGCAGGCGGCGATGATCATCCCCTCGATGAGCCGGTGCGGGTCTTGCTCCAAGATATACCGGTCCTTGATCGTCCCTGGTTCTCCCTCATCGGCGTTGACGACGAGGAACTTCGGCTTCGTCGTGTCCTTCGGAATGAACCCCCATTTCTTGCCGGTCGGAAAGCCCGCACCGCCCAAGCCTCTGAGATTCGCCTTTGTGACTTCGCTGATGATCTGTTCAGGTGTCAGCTCGGTGACCGCTTTGCGCGCCATCTGGTAGCCGTCATCCCGCACGTAGGTCTCGATCAACTGGGAATCTTTGAGGGTGAACCGCTTGGAGACGACCGGCTCCACCAGGCCGGGGGCGCCGCGAAAGGGCCATGAGGAGGCCTGGACCTGCTCAGGATCCGAAACCAGTTGGTCAATGAGCTCAGCGGTGACCGGGCCGAGATAGGCGTCGTTGAGCTGGACGACCGGGGCCTGCTCGCAGGCGCACAGGCATTCCACCGTCGAGAGCGTGAAGCGCCCGTCCGCCGTCGTCTGCCCGGGTCGAATGCCCAATCGCCGGCTGAGCTGCTTTAGGCACTGCGCCGAGCCCTGAAGCCAGCACGACATGTTGGCGCACACCTGCACGTGATAGCGGCCGAGGGGTTGGCGGTGAAACAACGTGTAGAAGGTTGTGACCTCGTGGACATGGGCAGGTGAGACCTCGAGGAGCTTCGCAACCCACCCTTCTGCCTCGGGCGAGATGCACCCCTGCTGTTGCTGAACGAGGTGCAGGACAGGCAGCATCGCCGCCTGCCGGGACTCATACCTGGCGACGATCCCCTCCGCCTCCTGCCTGATCGCCTCCAGCTGACCCATCCTGTTCTTCTCTCTTCTTCACTGGTCACCAGTCACTAGTCACTGGTCACTGTTTTTACCGGTCCAGTTCCCCGCCGATCATATTCACCGACCCGAACGTCGG
>MHGA01000006.1:0-5510 GCA_001804415.1 Candidatus Aquivivens invisus | reverse complement strand
GGCCCCCTCGACCGGCACATAGGCTTCGCCTTGGGGCGGGCGGATGCCGTGGCCCATCATCACGAGCTTGAAATGGTGCATGAGCCCTTCGATATTGCCATAGGCGTCTTCCTTCGGAGGCAACACGGCCCGTTTTTCCTGGGCGTTGACACCGGCATGGAAACGCTTGGTAGACCCTTCCAGCGTGGGGTCAGTCTTCACCGAGCAGGACTTCATGCCGGCGGTGTGCCCGAGCTTGGCTTCATCAACCATGTCCTCCGCCTCAATGACCCGGCCTTCGGGATCAACGTGAACCGGCCCGGCGGGCATCTGTGCCACGGCCTGCTCGACGATGCGCATGCTCTGTTCCATCTCTTCCATCCGCACCAGGTAGCGGTCGTAATTGTCGCCGTGTTCGCCCGTGGGGACATCAAACCTCATCCGATCGTAGACGCAGTAGGGGTTGGCCTTGCGCACATCGTAGGCGATGCCGCTGCCGCGCAGGAACGGCCCGGTAATAGCGTACGCCATCGCCTCCTCCGCGGTGATGCGCCCGGTGCCCTGCATGCGATCCATGAAGATCCGGTTGCGCGTGAGCAGGGTGTCGCACTCAAGCAGGATCCTACGGACATCCTGCAGCGCGGCCGTCGTCCGCTCGCCGAATCCTTCCGGCAGATCGGCCTTGACGCCGCCGATGCGCCCGTAGGAGATGGTCAGCCTCGCGCCGGTGACGCTCTCGATCAGCTCCCACAACAGCTCGCGGGCTTTGATCATGTAGAGGAACACGGTGAAGGCGCCGAGCTCCATCGCGGAGGCTCCGACGCAGGTGAGGTGGTCGCAGATGCGCGAGAGCTCGCTCATCACCACCCGGATGTACTGGCACCGCTCCGTGGCCTGAATGCCGAGGAGCTTCTCCACCGCCAGGCAGTAGCCGAAGTTGTTGATGAGCGGCGAGACGTAGTTGAGGCGGTCCGAGTAGGGCATGACGTTGTTGTACGGCCCCTGCTCGCTCATCTTCTCGAACCCTCGGTGGAGGTAGCCGATCTCCACCTCGGCACCGAGCACCTTTTCGCCTCGCAGCTCGGCGACGATCTGGATGATACCGTGCATCGCCGGGTGCGACGGCCCCAGGTTCAGGAACATATGCCGCGTCTCTGTCGCTGGGGAGGGGGAAGGCTCGGCCGTTTCAGCTATCTTGGTGACTTGTCGCTCGTGGTTTGTCACTTGTCGCTTGTCCCTTGTCGCTTATCGCTCTTAGTTGACGGGTCCGATCAGGGGCTGGCGCTTCCAGTATTGATAGTCCTTGCGCAGCGGATGGCCTTCGAACGACTCATACATCAGAATCCGTTTGAGGTTGGGGTGACCGGCAAAGCGGATGCCGAACATGTCCCAGACCTCGCGCTCGAACCAGTCGGCCGACGCCCACAACGGCGTGAGGGACTCCACGACCGGATCGGTCGAGGTCAACGGCACCTTGAGGCGCACCCGGTGGTTGTGCTCCATGGAATAGAGATGGTAGACGACCTCGAAGCGATAGTCGTCATCCACGAGGCGCTCCCAAGTTTCAGTCTGAGGCTTGGGTTTCATGAAGTACGGCAGCGGCGAGGGGGTCCGCAGCATCGGCTCGCTGGCTGCGGTCTTGCCGAACGTCAGATAGTCCACCGCGGTCATGTCCATCAGGACGTTGAACCTCATGCCGGGCTCGTCGCGCAACCACGCGCAGACCTCCCCCAGGCCTTCTCGCTTGAGGATGACGGCTTCATCCCCTCGATAGCGATGGATGACCATCACCCATTGAGGGAATCTATCTTGAACCCGCGGACCCAACGACATCTTAGAGATGGGCGTCAACCCGATGAGGCGTGTGCAGCTCGAGGGGTCTTGCGGACGAACCGTTGGGGAGCGTGGCTTTCACGCCGTCTTGGATTTTTTCCTGGAGTTTCATCAGGCCGTCGAGGACATTCTCAGGCCGGGGGGGGCAGCCGGGGATGTAGACATCCACAGGGATTATCGTGTCGATGCCCATCACCGTCGCATAGTTGTCGTAGAACCCGCCGGTGCAGGTGCAGACCCCGAAGGCCACCACCCATTTGGGCTCCGTCATCTGGTCGTAGACCCGTTTGAGGACCGGCGCGAGCTTGTGGCTGACGGTTCCCACGACGAACAGCACGTCAGCTTGCCGGGGGGAGAAGCGCGGGAAGCCGGCACCGAAGCGGTCCACGTCGTAGTGGGAGCAGGCGGTGGCCATGTACTCCATCCCGCAGCAGGCGGTGACAAACGGGTACTGGAAGATCGAGAACTTCCGCGCCCATCCTAGCGCGGCATCGAGCTTGGTCGTCATCCAGTTCAGTTTCGAGACATCTACTCCCATTCCAACGCGCCTTTCTTCCATGCATACAGAAATCCCGCCACAACGACGGCCAGGAAGAACGCCATCTCGACCATCCCGAACCAGCCCAGCTCCCTGAGCACCACCGCCCACGGGAACAAGAAGACCAGCTCCACGTCAAAGACCACGAAGAGCATGGCGAAGACGTAGAAGTGAACCGGCAGACGGCCTCCGGGTAGGGCGATGGGATCCACTCCGCACTCAAATGGCTGAGCTTTGACCGGATGGGGACGCCTCGGCCCAAAGAGGCGGTTGGCCATCACCATGAAGGTGGCCACCCCGGCCGAGAGGATCGCTAGGAACACGAGGCCCGCGTATTCGATCATCCGAACCTTATATTATATCAGAAGGAGAAACGGCCTGTGTTATACTAGGAGGAAATGTCGTCGCTGAGGCGCTTTCTCCACTACACCCGTCCCTACCGGGGCTTGATTCTCGCCGCGGTCTCCTTCGGCGTCATTCGCTACCTCATCCCCTTGGCCCTGCCGTGGACCTTGAAGATTCTGGTCGATGACTTGCTGATCCAAAGCGCGTCCCCGCCCCGGGGGCACCTGCACCTGCTCATGGCCGGGATGTGCGGGTTGTATGTCGTCTACGCCTTCGCCAGTTACTTCCGCTCGTACCTCGCAGGGCTCGCCGGCCACCGCATCATCTTCGACCTCCGCCAGCAACTGTACTTGCACGTGCAGCGCATGAGCCTGAGCTTCTTCGACCGCCAGCAGATCGGGGCGGTCGTCGCCCGGATGACGAGCGACATCGCCTCGGCGCAGAACTTCGTGGGTTCCGCGATGGTCAACACGACGATGGATCTCTCCTGCGTGGCCGTCATCATCGGGCTGCTCTTCGCCGCGAACCCGCGGCTGGCCCTGGTCAGCCTCAGCGTCATCCCCTTCTACGTACTGATCAGCTACCGCCTCACCAAGCGCATCCGCAAGAAGAGCCGCGACATCCACAACCAGCTTCAGGAGATCTCAGGCGATCTTCATGAGCAGTTCGCCGCGATCTCGACGATCCAGGCCTTCACGCAGGAGGAAGCCGAGGCGCGCGAGTTCCGGCAGCAGAGCGAGCGGTACCTCGACACCGTCCTGTCGAACGTCAGGCTCCAATCCATTGCGCTCGGCGCCACGGGGTTCCTGACGGCGCTTGGGCCCATCCTGGTGCTGTGGGTCGGGGCGATGGAGGTGTGGGCGGGGCGGCTCTCCATCGGCACGCTGATGGCGTTCTACGCGTATCTCGGCATGCTCTATCAGCCGATCCAGCGGTTGACGGAGCTGAACCTCATCCTCACCAACAGCCTGGCGGCCATGGACCGGATCTTCGAGGTGTTCGAGATGTACCCGGAGGTCCAGCAACGGCCCGGCGCGACCTCCCTCAGCCGCGCAACAGGCGAGATCGTCTTCGACCGGGTCGCCTTCCGGTACGAAGGACGCGAGCCGGTGCTGGAAGGGTTTGACCTCCGGATCCCCGCCGGCACGACCGTGGCGCTGGTGGGCCCCAGCGGGGCGGGCAAGTCGACGTTGATGAAGCTGCTTGTGCGCTTCTATGACGTCACGCAAGGGCGCATCACGCTCGACGGCGCCGACATCCGGGAGGTCACGCTCAAATCCTTGCGGCAGCAGATCGCGATCGTGCCCCAGGATCCGATTCTGTTCAGCGGCACCATCGCCGAGAACCTGCGCTACGGCCGACCTGACGCCACCGAGGAGCAGATCTTCCAGGCCGCCCGGCTGGCGTTCGCCGACACGTTTATCAAGCAGATGCCGCAGGGCTACGAGACTGAGGTAGGCGAACGGGGGGTGAAACTGTCAGGCGGGCAGAAACAACGGCTGGCGATCGCGCGGGCGTTTGTGAAAGACGCGCCCATCGTCATTCTCGACGAGCCCACCTCCGCGCTGGATGCCGAATCCGAATCGCTCATCAAGGAAGCGCTGCAGCGGCTGCTGCGCGGGCGCACCGCCCTCATCATCGCGCACCGCCTCTCGACCATCGAGCACGCCGACCGCGTGATCGTCATCGATGACGGGCGCATCCGCGAATCCGGACGCCACGCCGAGCTGCTCACGCACCCCAACAGCCTCTATCGCCGCTACGCCTCCCAACAACTTGCCCTGGGTGCTTCGCCCTGATACGATACCCGCCATGGCGCTCAAGATCCTGCTCATCAGCGTGATCTGCCTGCTCGTCAACATCCCCATGGGGAGGATGCGCGAGCGGTGCAAGAAGTTCTCCCTCGCGTGGTTCGTCTGGGTGCACGCCTCCATCCCTCTGATCGTCGCCTTGCGCATCGGGCTGCACCTGCACTGGATTGCCATCCCCATCAACATCGCCTCCGCCGTCCTCGGCCAACTCCTCGGCGGCCTGCCAGAAAAACAAAAACGGCGGGCCGCTTCTCCCGCCGCTTGACAGCGCTCTCCGCTTGGTAAGAGCCCCTCACGGCTTGACGAAGTTCGGAAGATATGGTATCTTACTTAGTAAGACAAAGTAGCATAAATAAACCGAGGGGAGCTATGCGAGCCACGCGAACCTGGACGATCTCGATGCCACCGGAGCTGAGCCGGCTGGCTGGGCAACTGGCCGACGCGGAGCACCGGACGAAAAGCGAGCTCATCCGCGAAGCGCTGCGGCTGTACATGGCCCAGCGCGATCGGCCCATTGCCGCGGGCGCCTCGGCGAGCCTCGCGCGCGTCGGGGAACTCGCCGAGGTGTATCGCCAGCACGCCATCCCCCGCCCGGCGACCGACGCCGAGCTGCGCCGTCTGTTCAAGGGCGTTCGCAAGACCCACGAGCGCCTGAAGAATTTCGGACTATGAACGCGCTCGAACAGGCGGTGGGGGCACTCGCTAGAGCCTTGGAGGAGCACCGCATCCCCTACATGCTCATCGGCGGCATCGCAAACCTCGTCTGGGGCGAGCCGCGCGCGACCCTTGATGTCGATGCGACCGTCCTGGTCGAGGAACCCGCCTGGCCTGCCCTGATCCAGCATCTTCGCCGCGCCTTCCGCGTCCTGCCCAAACGACCCCTGGAGTTCCTCCGCGAGACGCATGTGCTGCCGGTTGAAAGCAACGCGGGTGTACGGATTGATGTGATGTTGACCTTCCCCCATTCTCTAGGCCACTGGCAAGTAGAGTCCTTGGGTCGTAGA
>MHGA01000005.1:232-12643 GCA_001804415.1 Candidatus Aquivivens invisus | reverse complement strand
TGATGGGCGAGGGAGATCTCGCCGGGTCGGGGATTCGGCCCGCCGCCGATGAGCGCGATGGCGGAGCTGGTATGGTGCGGGGCGCGGAACGGCCGCTGGGTGAGGAGCGGCCGGCCGTCGGAGAGCAGCCCCATCACGCTGTGGACGGCCGTCGTCTCCAGGGCTTCGTCGAGGGTCAGATCCGGTTGGATGGTGGGAATCCGCTGGGCCAGCATCGACTTGCCGGAGCCCGGAGGGCCGATCAAGAGCACATGGTGTGAGCCCGCGACGGCGACCTCGAGGGCTCGTTTGGCCAAGCGCTGGCCTTTGACCTCGGCAAAATCCACCGCGTCCCGGTTCGCGCGCGTCCTCAGCGCTGGCGACCCATTGGCACAGGCGGGAATCGCCAAGGTCCCTGAGAGGTGCTCAACCGCTTGGCGCAGGCTCGCCACCGGCACGACCGGGATGCCGCGCACCACCGACGCCTCCGTGGCGTTCGCCGCCGGGACGAGGATCGCGGAGGGCTTGCGCGCCCTGGCGGCCATCACGATCGGCAGGATCCCTGGGGTGGCGCGCAGGCTCCCATCCAGGGCGAGCTCTCCGACGGCGGCCACCTGGCGAAGGCTGGCGGGGTCGAGCTGTCCGCCGCTGGCCACGATCCCTAAGGCGATGGCGAGATCAAAATGCCCGCCTTCCTTCTTCACATCCGCGGGGGCGAGATTGACGGTGACGCGGGTCTCGGGGAACGAGAACTGGCTGTTGCGGATGGCGCTGCGCACGCGTTCGCGCGCCTCTTTGACCGCCTGGTCGGGCAGGCCGACCAGGGTCAGGCCCGGCAGGCCTTGGGCGACGTCCACTTCGATGTCGACCGGCACGGCCTCCAGGCCGATCAGGGCGAAGGTAGAAACGCGCGCGAGCATCGCAAGGGGCTTGCCTTTTGGGGACGGTTCGACTATACTACACGCGACTTATCATCAACCTAACACGACCATCCTACCTGGTCAAGGAGAATCCCGATGGCGACGAGGACAATCAGCAGGGTCGCGTTTCGTTTCTTGGTGTTGGGCTTGATCGCCAGCGCTCTGTGGGCGGCGAAGGCGACCTACGACCGATCTCGGTTCCAGCGCGAGGTCGCGGTGCTCCAGAATGAGCAGACCCGCCTGAGCGGAGCGCTGTCAGAGGCTCAGGAAACGCTCCACGCGCAAACCGAGCACCTCACCAGCCTGGAGCAGGAATTGACTGACTTGCAGGCTACCCTGACCCAGCGGGAACGGCAGCTGGCCCAACTTCAGGAAGAGCACGCGCAGGTGTTGGCTTCCAACAGCAGCCTGACCGGCCGTGTCGAGTTGCTTGAGCAGGAAAAGGCCGAGTTCGAAAGGAAGTTCTCCTCCGTCAAGGAATTGCGAACGGCGATTCGTCTGGTCAAACACCAGATTCGCCAGGAGCGGTGGGAGCGCTGGCTGGCTCATGTTCGCCAGCAACGGCAAGAGGATGTGCAGCGACTTGTCGGCGGCAACCGAGGCTATGTCGTCCGTCAGGGCCTGCCCACCTTGGGGGCCAGGGCTTCTGTCGGGACCAAGCTGCAGGTCCGCGTGCTTGAGCCCGAAGCCCAGTAAGTCCATGCTCCACGCCTGGTTCACCAACCGGGTGTTTCTCTCGTGGTTTCTCGCCTGCCTGATTGCCCAGTGCACGAAGATCACCCTCGGCACCATCCGTCAACGTCGATTCGACTTCCGGTGGATTCTTGGCACCGGCGGCATGCCGAGCACGCATGCTGCCGGGGTGACCGCCTTGAGCACCTCGGTGGCGCGTCACGTCGGAGTGGACTCCGCGCTGTTTGCCGCGACGCTGGTTTTTACCGTCATCACCCTCTTTGACGCGCAGGGGGTCCGCCGGTGGAGCGGACGCCAGGCCCAGATCTTGAACAAGATGCTGGAGGATATCTACTTTAAACGGCGTATTCAGGAAGAGCGAGTTAAGGAATTCTTGGGGCATACCCCCATCGAGGTCTTTGCGGGGATGGGGGTGGGGGTGGCAACCGCGTTGGTGGTCGGGTAGGCAGAGGGGTGTGGAGATGCGTCGGCAGTTGCTCGTCGGATTGGCCGTGACGGTGGGGTTGGTGTTGGGGGTGACGCTCGTCGTGTGGGCGGCCACCCAAGGGTGGATCGGGCCGCATGGCAGAGCCAAGCGGTTGCTGGTGTCGGCGGATCGATTGATCACCCAGGGAGAGCTCGGCCGCGCCCAGGGCCAGCTGGAGGAGCTGCTGACCGCATTCCCTGATTCGCCCCTGAGCGATGAGGCCTTGATGAAACTGGGCCACGTCCATGAGCAGCAAGGGCACCTCCAGCCCGCCCAGGCCGCCTATCGCCTGCTCCTGGAGCGCTTCCCGAGCTCGCCGTTGCTGACTCGCACGCAGGAACGGCTCGGCGCCGTGAACGTCGCCCTGCTCTTCTCCCCGACCGTCACGGACTCGGACCTTACCTACGAGGTCAAGCCGGGTGATGCCTTGGGCGCCATCGCCTCCAAACATCACGTCACCTTGGAGGTGCTCAAGCGGGCCAATGGGTTGACGGGCGACCTCATCCGTCCTCGACAGAAACTCAAGATTCCCAACGGTCACTTCAGCCTCCTGGTGGACAAATCTCAAAACCAGCTCCTGCTGACGCAGGACAACCAGCTGTTCAAGAGTTACCCCGTGGCGACCGGGACTGATGGGTCCACACCCGTCGGCACGTTTAAGATCGTCAACAAACTGACCAACCCCGTGTGGTACCGCCAGGGAGCCGTCGTGCCCCCCGATAGCCCGGAGAACATTCTCGGCACGCGATGGCTCGGGTTCGACAAAAAAGGCTACGGCATCCATGGGTCGGTCGACCCGGCAGGCATCGGCAAGCAGGTGACGGCGGGCTGCGTCCGACTGCATAACGCGGACGTCGAAGAGCTGTTTGCCATTGTGCCGGTGGGCACCGACGTGACCGTCGTCGACTGATCGTCGTATGGGTGAGGTGCCGCTGAACGGTCTCTATCGGTACGACTTCGAGAAGCCCGCTGCGGAGCTCTCGCATCGCCTGCATGAGCTGCGCAAAGCGAGCACCTGCGATCCGGCCGCGCTGCGCGTCCTCGAGAGCCAGCTTGAAGGGCTCAAGCGCAAAATCTACGCCAACCTCAGCGCGTGGCAGCGGGTGCAACTTGCCCGCCACCCCCTGCGTCCGTACACCCTCGATTACGTGGAGCTCATCCTCAGCGACTTCATCGAGCTGCACGGCGATCGGCTGTTTGGCGACGACAAAGCCCTGATCGGCGGCTTGGCGAAGCTGGAGGACCGCAACGTGCTGGTCATCGGCCATCAGAAAGGGCGCGACACCCGGCAGAACCTGATGCGCAATTTCGGGATGGCCAACCCCGAGGGCTATCGCAAGGCGATTCGGTTGATGCGGATGGCGGCCAAGGCCCGCCTGCCCATCCTCGTGTTCATCGATACCCCCGGCGCGTATCCGGGCATCGGCGCCGAGGAGCGTGGGCAGGCCCACTCCATCGCTTACAACCTGCGGGAGATGAGCCGGCTCAAGACGCCGATCTTCCTGTGCGTGATCGGCGAGGGCGGATCCGGCGGGGCGTTAGGCGTGGGGCTGGGCGATTGGGTCGCGATGCTGGAACACGCGTACTACTCGGTGATCTCGCCTGAGGGGTGTGCGATGATTCTCTGGCGCGACCGGGCGAAAGCCCCTGAGGCGGCCGAGGCGCTCAAATTGACGGCGCCCGATTTGCTGCAACTCGGCTTAGTTGATGAGATGCTCGATGAGCCCCTCGGAGGCGCCCATCACGATCCGGCGGCGGTGGCGCAGCGCATCAAAGCCTCGATCCTGCGCTTCTTCAAATCAGTGGAAGGCCTGCCGCCTGAGGAATTGGTCAGCCGTCGGTACGCCCGCTTTCGGCGCTACGGCGTCTACACCACCGACGTGTCCTCCACCCTCAGCCAGCCCTCGTAACCCCCTACCCCCTTTGTGTAATGTGTGATGTGCGATGTGTAATGTGGCTTGGCCATTCCACATTACACCTTGAACATTACACAGACGGGGTTAGCTGCGGAAGGCATGCCGGGGGAGAGAATCGAACTCTCATGACCTTGCGGTCACGGGTTTTTGAGACCCGCGCGTCTACCGGTTCCGCCACCCCGGCCCAGTGAGTGACCAGTGGTCAGTGACCAGTGACTAGTGGGATACGCAACACGTTGCTGGTTTTCACTGGTCACGAGTCACCAGTCACGAGTCACTGTTTTTTCTCAAGGAAGGGTTTGAGGAGGTCGATAGGAAGCGGGAAAATGATCGTCGAGTTTTTCTCGGTCGCGATCTCCGCCAGGGTTTGGAGATAGCGCATCTGGAGTGACATGGGCTGCTCGCTCATCAGCCTTCCGGCATCGACGAGCTTTTGCGCCGCCTGGAATTCCGCATCCGCCCCGATGATCTTTGCCCGGCGCACGCGTTCCGCTTCCGCCTGACGCGCCATCGCGCGACGGATTTCCTCCGGGAGATCCACCTGCTTGATCTCCACTGCCGACACCTTGACACCCCACGGGTCCGTTTGCTTGTCGATGAGCGTCTGGAGTTGATGGTTGAGTTTGTCCCGCTGCGCCAACAGCTCATCGAGTTCGACCTGCCCGAGCACGCTGCGCAGCGTCGTCTGGGCCATCTGGGAGGTGGCGAACAGATAGTCCTCGACCTCGACGACGGCTTTGTTCGGCGCGATCACCCGGAAGTAGAGGACGGCGTTCACCTTGAGGGAGACGTTGTCCTTGGTGATGACATCCTGCGGGGGCACGTCCAGGGTGATCGTGCGCAGGCTGATGCGGACCAGCTTGTCGATGGGAAAGAGAATGAGCGTCAGGCCTGGTCCCAGCGGTTGGCTCAGCATCCGCCCGAGTCGGAACACCACGCCCCGCTCATACTCATTCAAGATCTTGACGCAGTTCATCAACCAGAACACGGCGAGGATCACGGGAAATGACACCCATCCTAGCAGATCAAACATCTTGAGGTTCCTCCTGGCTCTTAGGCCCGCTCGACTCGAAGATGCAATCCCTCGATCCCGACGATCCGAACCCGTTCGCCGGCCTTGATTGGTTGCGCGCTGCTCGCGTTCCACAGCTCCCCGTGGACGAACACCTTCCCGTCGGGGTTCACGTCCGTTGACGCCTCGCCCGCTTCGCCCACGAGCCCTTGCGCGCCCGTGCTGACCGTCTGGGCTTGCGCTTTGAGTGCCCGCTGCACCAAGAACAGGATGATCGCCGCCAGGGTGCCCACGACGGGAATGATCAGGCGCAGCGAGACGTGGAGGCCCGGTTCCGGCGAATCGAACAGCATCAGGCTGCCCAGGGTCAGCGAGACGACGCCTCCCAGCGCCAGCAACCCGAACCCGGCCACCTTGACTTCCGCAATGAGCAACAGGAGGCCCACGATCAACAGCGCGATGGCGGCGTAATTGATCGGCAGGGTTTGAAAGGCGAACATCGCCAGGATCACGCAGATCAATCCCGCGATGCCGGGGAACCCGATGCCCGGATGGGTGAATTCGAAAATGAGGCCGAGGGTGCCGAGCATCATGAGCAGGTAGGCGATGTTGGGATTCGTGATCACGGCCAGGAACCGCTCGCGGGCCGTCATCGAAAGCCTCCGCACCTCGGCCTCCGCGGTGCCAAGCGTCACCGCGCCATCAAGCGTGTCGACCGGCCAGCCGTCGATCTTCGCCAGGAGTTCGTCGAGGTCCTTGGCGATGACCTCGACGATGTGCTCCTTGACCGCGTCATCCTCGGTGATGGAGAAGCTCTCCGTGACCGCCTTCTTGGCCCAGTCCTCATTCCGATGGCGCGTCCGGGCGATCGTCGTGATCCACGCCACGGTGTCATTCATGATCTTATCCGCCATCGGGCTCTGTTCTTCTTCCTCCACGATTTCTTCCTCGGTGGTTTTCTGGTCGCCCTCGCCCGACGGCGAGGTGGCCTCGTCGTCTTTCGCGGCACGCTTGATCCGCCGGATCAGCTTTTTCACCGGCCCACCACCCCCCACATCGACCGGGTGGGCGGCCCCGATGTTCGTGGAGGGCGCCATCGCGGCGATGTGGGCGGCCAGCGTGATGAAGACCCCCGCCGAGCCGGCCCGCGCGCCCGAGGGGGCCACGTAGACGACGATCGGCACGCGGGCATTCATGATGCGCTTGACGATCGCGCGGGTCGATTCGAGCAGGCCGCCGGGGGTGTCGAGGACGAGGATGAGGCCCTGGGCGCCGTCCCGCTCGGACCGCTCGATGGCGCTGACGATGTATTGCTGGGTCACCGGGCTGATGATCTGGTTATCCAGCTCGATGACATTGACGTGCGCCGCCTGCGCCGCGGAAGGGAATGCCACGAGCAGAAACCAGATTACTGTACAGAAGAAGTGTTTCATTGAGGCAACTGGTGGAGCAGCGGGGGATCGGCGCCCTCCGCTCGCCTTCGGCTCGCTTCGGGTCGGCCAGCCGCCGCTCCTAAGGAATGTCATCGCTCCTATTCGTCGCGCTGACTTCATGTAACAGAAGTCGCGGCTCCCCTCGATCCCCAGGGGCTCCACCGACGGAGATAAACGATGGTGGAGCAGCGGGGGATCGAACCCCGGGCCTCCACAATGCCATTGTGGCGCTCTCCCGACTGAGCTACTGCCCCGCGAATGCACGCAAGTCTCCTAGCATAGCACGGCTGTTCCAGTGGCGTCAACGCGCGTTGACCCGTCGGAGAAGGGCGTGTTAAGATACCCCTCCAATGCGTCTCGGTGTGCATGTCTCAATTGCCGGAGGGCTGCTCAGCGCGCTTGAGCGGGCCAGGGAGCTCGGCTGCAACACGATGCAGATCTTCAGCCGAAGCCCCCGGGGCGGGGCTGCCTCCCCGCTGACGAAGAAGGACGTGAAGCGATTCCACGCCGGACGCCAAGCATCGGGCATCGACCCGCTCATTGTCCACGCGCCCTACATTATTAATCTCGCCTCGCCGACCCGGCGGACGTGGTCGTTTTCCGTGCGGTGGTATCAAGAAGAGTACGCGCGCTGTCACGCGCTTGCCGCCGCGTACCTCGTGACCCATGTCGGCAGCCACCGCGGCTCGGGGGAGAACGCCGGGATTACGCGGGTGGCGAGCGCCATCAATCGCACCCTCGAGAGCCTCGCCTCGCCCGTGATGATCGCGCTGGAGAACACCGCCGGCTCCGGTCAAGGTCTTGGGTATTCGTTTGAGCAGCTGGCGGCCATGCGCGATCGCGTCACGGACAAGGCGCGCGTGGGAATCTGCCTGGATACGGCGCATTTGTTCGCCTCGGGCTTTGCGATTCACACCGAGGAGGGATTGGAGGCAACCCTGACTCGATTCGATCAGATCATCGGCCTGGAACATCTCAAGGTCATTCACCTCAACGATTCGAAGGCCGCCTTCAAGAGCCGCGTCGATCGCCACTGGCACATCGGGGAGGGGCGCATCGGGTTGGACGCGATGCGGCGCATCGTGACCCACCCGTCCTTGCAACAAGTGCCCTTCATCCTCGAAACCCCGAAGAAAACGCCGCAGGACGACCCGCGCAACCTCGCGACCGTGCGCCGTCTCGTCACCGCCGCCCTCAGCCCAACGAAAGGGCCCCATCATGCCGGCATCGCTTGAAATCGTCGTCAGCGGAACACCCAACCCGCATGCCATCAAGTTCACGCTCAATCGCATGGTGTCCGAGCAGGGCAAGACCTACCGAGGAGACCCGAACGCAGCGGATGCGCCGTGGGCGAAGGCGCTCTTGAGCATTCCCGGCATCGTCGGCGTGTACGGGATCAACAACTTCATCTCGATGAACAAGCAGTCCGACGTCGCATGGGACGCCATCATTCCGAAGGCGGAGGACGCCTTGCGTCGTGTCTTCCCATGAAGGACGTGGTGCTGCATTGCCTGTGTTGCGGGGGAGGGCTGAAGCCGCAGCGTGACGCCTCCCGAGCGCTTCGGCTGACGTGCGCTCGGTGCGCGGCCGCCTTCACCCCGACGTTCAACCGAAAGCGATGCCTCATCGCCGTGGAGCTGCTCGACTGCGGGACGCCTGAGTGCTGCCAACGCAGACAGACTTCAGACCGCAGACTTCAGACCTCAGCACAACAGGGCACGAAAGGACGCACGTGACCGCTCCATTCGTTCAAACCATAGGCTTAGTGGCAGGAATCATCCTGCCCTTATGGAATATTCCGCTGATTGTTCGGATTCAGCGGCGCAAGTCCTCGCAAGACATCAGCCTCCCATGGGCGCTTGGCGTCTTCGTCTGTCTGGTGTTGATGTTTCCGTCAGCCCTCCTGTCATCGGACATCGTCTTCAGGACGTTTTCCCTCGTCAACATCGTCCTCTTCACGGCCGTCGTCGTGCAAGTCGTCCGTTTCCGCCATGGCTGAGTCCTACCCGTTTGCCGAGATTGAGTCCAAGTGGCAACGCCTCTGGGAAGAGCGGAAGCTCTTTCGGGCCGTCGACGGCGAGACGAAACGAAAAAAGCTGTATGTGTTAGATATGTTCCCATATCCGTCCGGGGCGGGGCTGCATGTGGGACACCCGGAAGGGTACACGGCGACGGACATCTACTGCCGCTACCAGCGCATGCAGGGCTTGAACGTGCTGCACCCGATGGGCTGGGATGCGTTCGGCCTGCCCGCCGAGCAGTACGCCATTGAGACCGGGACGCATCCCGCCGTCACGACCAAAAAGAACATCGAGACGTTCCGCCAGCAGATCGACCGGTTCGGCTTCTCCTACGACTGGGATCGGGAGATCAACACCACCGACCCGAACTATGTGAAATGGACCCAGTGGATCTTTCTGAAGCTCTACGAGCGCGGGTTGGCCTATATGGCCTTGGCACCGGTGTGGTGGTGTCCGGCATGCGGGACCGTCTTGGCGAACGAAGAAGTGGTGGAGGGCAAGTGCGAGCGCAAGGGCCATCCCGTGGAGCGGCGCCCGATGCGGCAGTGGATGCTGAAGATCACCGCCTACGCAAAGCGCCTGCTGGACGATCTTGAAGGCCTCGATTGGCCTGAGCACATCAAGCAGATGCAGCGCAATTGGATCGGCCGCAGCGAGGGCGCGGAGGTGTGGTTCGCGTTGGCCAACTCGCCAGCGTCGATGCCATCGGGAGTCGTCGATGACACCCGCGTCCGGCGTCGAGACAGCGTCGTCGAGTTCAAAATCTACACGACGCGTCCCGACACGCTCTTCGGCGCGACCTACCTGGTGCTCTCACCGGAGCATCCCCTGGCGCCTTCCGTCACGACGGATTCGCGTCGGGCCGTTGTGGAGCGCTATCGCCAGGACGCCGTCCGCAAAAGCGAGCGGGATCGAACCGAGCTGGCCAAGGAAAAGACCGGCGTGTTCACCGGAGCGCATGCCGTCAATCCGGTGAACCAGGAGAAGATCCCGGTTTGGATTGCGGATTACGTGCTGGCGACCTATGGCACCGGGGCGATCATGGCCGTGCCGGCGCATGATCAACGGGATCTCGAATTCGCGCTGCAGTTCGGCCTGGATGTCCGGATCGTCATCGTGCCGGAAGATCGATCCCTGGAGTTGCCGGGGATGACGGAGGCGTCTGCCGAGCCGGGCCGCATGCACGATTCCGGGCCGTTTACCGGTCTGCGCAGCGAGGAGGCTACGCCGAAGATCATCGAGTGGCTCAAGGCGCGTGGGGTGGGGGAGGCGGCGGTGAACTACAAGCTGCGCGACTGGCTGTTCTCGCGCCAGCGCTACTGGGGCGAACCCATTCCGATTGTCCACTGTGGGTCGTGCGGGACCGTCCCGTTGCCGGAGTCGTCTCTGCCGCTGCTGCTGCCTGAGATGGCGGACTTCAAACCCACGGGCACCGGGGAGCCGCCCCTCGCCAAGGCGAAGACGTGGGTGCAGACCACCTGCCCAAAGTGCCTGGGGTCCGCTGACCGGGAAACCAACACGATGCCCCAGTGGGCCGGTTCGTGCTGGTATTACTTGCGCTATCTCGATCCTCAGAATGCACGGGCGGCTTGGGATGCAGCGAAGGAACAGCACTGGATGCCGGTGGATCTGTACGTCGGCGGGGCGGAGCATGCCGTTCTCCATCTCCTCTATGCCCGGTTCTGGCACAAGGTGCTCTACGATCTCGCGCTTGTCTCCACCGCCGAGCCGTTCCAGAAGCTGGTGAACCAGGGGCTCATCCTCGGCGAGGACGGCGAGAAGATGTCGAAGTCCCGCGGGAATGTCGTGAATCCGGATGCGATCATCGACCGGCACGGAGCGGACGCCTTTCGGCTCTATGAGATGTTCATGGGGCCGCTGGAGGCGGTCAAACCGTGGAGCACGCGGTCGATTGAGGGCATCGATCGGTTCCTCAGCCGCGTGTGGCGGCTTAGGGAGATCGTAACAAGTGACAAGCGACAAGTGACAAGTGAAGGGCCAGCGGACCTTGTCGGCACGCTCGAGCGCAAGAGGCATGAGACGATCAAGCGGGTGACGGAGGACCTCGAAGGGCTCCGGTTCAATACGGCGATTTCGGCCATGATGGAATATGTGAATGCGTGCTACGAGACGCTCAACGCCGGGGCTTCTCCCGCCAGTTGTCGCAGCGCCTTCGAGACGCTGGTTCTGCTCCTCTCCCCGTTTGCGCCGCATCTGGCTGAAGAGGTGTGGCAACGTCTCGGGCATGACAGGAGCCTGGCGTACGAGCCGTGGCCTGCGTATGATCCGAAGGCGCTGGTGCGCTCAGAGATCACGTGGGTGGTGCAGGTCAACGGCAAGGTGCGGGCGAAGATGCTCCTGCCGGCGGATCTGAGCGAGGAGCAGTTGAAGACTCGCGTGCTGGCCGATGAGCAGGTCAAGCGTCATGTGGACGGCCGGGCGATTCACCAGATGATCGTGGTGCCGAAGCGGCTGGTCAACATTGTGGTATGAACACGCAGAGGACTCAAGACTCGAGACCCATGACTCAAGTCTTGGGTCTTGAGTCTTGTGTCTTGAGTCCCAGGTGTCAATGATCTGGTTGACGGAGCGGGAACGGCTGACACTGACGATCCTGGGCGCGACGGCGCTGATCGGGCTGGGACTTCTCATCTGGCAGCAACGCCGTCCAGCCATCGGGGTCGCCGAAGGGCCGGAACCTCCCTACGCGCAGTGGGAGGCGCTCGTCCAACAGGCCAGGCAGGTCAACGTCAATCAGGCCACCGCCGAGGAGCTGGAACGGCTGCCGGAGATTGGACCCACCACCGCGTTGCGCATCATCGAGTATCGCCGGCAGCACGGCCAGTTGCAGTCTCCGGAGGAGTTGTTGAACGTGCCAGGCATCGGGCCGAAGACGTTGGACGCTCTTCGTGAATACCTCGTTGTTGAGTAGGGAAGCGGTCAGGAGGCAGCATGGAACGAGCGATGGCGGTCCTCACGGACGTCAAAGATGTCGGTGAGCTGCTCGATGGAGCACGCGTCGAGCAGGCAGAGTTGAAACCGGGCGCGGGTGGATGGCAGCTCGTGGCGCGATTGGTGCGCGCGATGCCTGAGCGGCAAACCGTGGTCAAACGAGGCGTGTTCCGGCGGCTGAAGATTCCCTGGACGGCCTGCGAGCTGACGCTCTCTCGCGTGCAGGCCGTGACGGTGAAACGCCTCACTGATCTGGCGCCGGATGAGCGGCCGATCCTCGCGTGTGAAGCGGTGCCGGGAGGGTATCAGTTCTCCATCCAGGCACCGGATGGCTTGCAGCTGACTGTGAGCCTGGACCGGCTCGAGGGTTCATTTAGGGACGTCGGAACTGCGATTGAAAACCCGTAAGACGTCATGGGAAATCTCGGCTTCTCTGAACTGCTCGTCATCCTTGCGGTGGCGCTGCTCGTGGTCGGGCCGAAGCGTCTCCCCCAACTGGCGCAGGCCCTCGGGGAGGCCGTTCGGGCGTTTCGGGACGCGTTGAAAGGCGACGAGTCAAGCGACCCCGGTCAGCATCACGACGATCAACCAGGCGGATAACGTGGCGATCCCCTCATCGCGGTGGTTCTTCCTGCTGCTGCTTGGCATCTTGGCGATCTTTTGCACGCAGGTCGCGCAGGGATATTTTATCCTGTGTGATCGAGCGGTCGCGGAGTGGGTCGCGACACTCCGCTCGCCTGGATGGGATGAGACGGTTCGGACGATCACATTCTTCGGCAGCTCGGGATGGGCGTGGCTGGCGCTGGGAGGGTGGGGATGGTGGGCGTGGCGCCGCCGGGCGTGGCCCTTGGCGCTCAGGGTGATTGGCGCGTTTGGTCTGGGACTCATCCTGGAGATTGCCTTGCGGCTCGTGGTCGGCCAGTGGCGACCTGACACCCTGCTCGTGCCTGCGGTGATGGATTGGCGCACCCGGTTTGCGCTGGCCGGGTTTCCCAGCGGCCACGGCTACCGGTCCGCGT
>MHGA01000005.1:0-222 GCA_001804415.1 Candidatus Aquivivens invisus | reverse complement strand
CTGGCTGATGCGCCGGGTCAGCCCCTCGCGGTGGGCGAAGGCCATCCGCTGGGGAAGCCTCGCGATGATCGTCTTGGTGGGGTTCAGCCGCCTCTATTTGAATCGCCACTGGGCGACGGATGTGATTGGCAGCTGGCTGCTGGCGTGTGTGGCGTTGTCGCTGGCAAGGCGCACGGGATGATCCCCCCATCTATGAAAGGCTGCGCACTGTCAAGTCGATTC
>MHGA01000004.1 GCA_001804415.1 Candidatus Aquivivens invisus | reverse complement strand
GAGAAACCCATGTCACCTGTAGGTGGCTAAAGTACGACTTTACCCTTACACTTTACACCTTGAACATTACACATAGTTGAGGATCCCAGCCATCCGCGTTCTCATCAGCTATGTGACGGCCGGCACGGGGCATCGGCGAGCCGCGGAAGCCATTGCCGAGGCGGTTCGCCAACACCTGCCGCACGCGCAGGTTGACTGCGTCGACCTGCTGGCCTACACGCCCGCGTGGTTCGCGTGGAGTTACCCTCGTCTCTACCGAAGCCTCGTGCAACGCTGGTCGCCCCTCTGGGGCTGGGGCTACGAGCTGATCGATCGGCCGTGGGTGTTCAGGTGCGTCCAACCGATTCGGCGCCGGTGGAACCGGCTGATGGGCCGCCGGTTGCTGCGGCGCCTGCGCGATCAACCGCCGGACGTGCTGGTGGCGACGCACTTTTTTCCTGCCGACCTCTTCGCCTCGGCCAAACAGGCGGGTGTCCTGAAGGCGCGATTGGTGGTCGTCATCACGGATCTGTTTCCCCATCGGGTGTGGTTCGCGCAGCCCACGGATGCCTTCGTGGTGGGTTCATCGCCGACCCGCGACCTCTGTCGCCAGCGAGGCCTCGTGGCGGATCGGGTGCATCTCCTCGGCATCCCGGTCAATCCCTCGTTCACGCAACCGCGCAATCGAGAGGCGACGCTGCGGGCGTTGGGACTGGCGCCTGATCGGCGGACCGTGCTGATCGCCGGAGGCGGCATGGGTGTTGGCCCCATCGCCGAACTCGTCCACCAGCTCCTCGTGATGGACCCTGATCGTGCGCAGCGCCTCCAGCTGATCGTCGTCTGCGGGGATAATGTCCGGCTGCGACGATCCCTTGAGGGGCTGAGTCAGCAGGCGCGCCTACCCATTCGAGTCTTCGGATTTGTGGAGACGATGGCGAAGCTGATGCAGGTGAGCGATCTCCTCGTTACGAAAGCCGGCGGCCTGACGATCACGGAAGCCCTGGCGACCGGCCTTCCCCTGATCATCTGCTCCGTCATCCCAGGCCAAGAGCAGCTCAATGCCCGATATGTCGTGTCGCACGGCGCGGCCATCATGGCCCTCCGTGTGCCTGAGGTGATCGACGCGATTCAACGGCTGTTGGATGACCCGGCCACGGTGTGCGCGATGCAGGAGCGGGCGCGTGCCCTCGCCTTCCCCCACGCCGCCGATCACATCGTTGAACGCCTGATCCTTCCGCTGGCCCATGAGACCGCGTGAGGAACTCGCCGCCATCGCACGGGCGCTGACGAGCCACGCGTCGCACTTGCAGCGCATCGGGACGACGGTCCTCCCGAAAGGCTCGCGTCTCTCTCCGGAGCACGCGACGCGGTTGGAGATGGTGGAGCAGCAGGTCATCGCCTGCACGCGCTGCCCGCTCTACCGGACGCGCACCCATCCGGTGTTTGGCGATGGCAGCGCCCAGGCCAGATTGGTCTTCGTCGGGGAAGCGCCGGGCCGCGAGGAAGACCGGCGAGGCAAACCGTTCGTGGGAGCGGCCGGGCAGTTGCTGACCAAGATGATCGAGGCGATGGGATTGCGTCGGGAGGAGGTCTATATCTGCAATGTGCTCAAGGATCGTCCTCCGAATAACCGGATCCCCCAGCCCGACGAGATCGAGGCGTGCCGTCCGTTCCTACTGGAGCAGCTCGCGATCATTCGCCCCGCGGTCATCTGCACGCTGGGCTCCATCGCCGCGAAAGCCTTGCTGGGTCCGGCTGTCTCCATCACCAGGGTCCGCGGGCTGCGCCATGAGTTTGACGAGATCCCGCTGATTCCTACCTTCCATCCGGCGTATCTCCTGCGAAATCCCGATGCGAAGAAACTCGTGTGGCAGGACCTCAAGCTCGTCAAGAAACTTCTGGAAAAATCCAGCAGCACACAGCAATGAGCACACAGCAGTTAGCAGACAGCACGCAGAAAAAGCAGATCAAGGGTCTGTGTGCTGTGTGCTGTTTGCTGTCTGCTGATGGTCCATGATTGCCCAAGTCGTCTTCAACCTCCCGCTCGACCGGGCCTTTGATTACCTCGTGCCTCCCGACTGGGAATCGCTCATCCAGCCTGGGGCGCGGGTGGAGGCGCCGTTTGGCCGTCGGCGCCTGGTGGGCTATGTCGTGAAGACCGCCGCGCGCAGCGCCGTCAAGGAGCTCAGGACGCTCCTGCGGCTCATTGACCGAACCCCGATGCTCAGCGCGGAGCAGTGGAAGCTCGCCCGCTGGATGGCGGACTATTATGGCTGCAGCCTCGGCGAAGCCCTCGCCGGTATTGTGCCCACGGCCTTGCGGATTCGGGAAGACATGGCGAGCGACGAACCGCGCCTTCAGCGATCGGCGGAAGAGGGACCCGTGTTGACCACCGAGCAACAACGAGCCTTTGACGCGCTGACGGCGGCCGCAACCGCCAAGCGCGTGGCCGCGTTCCTCCTCCATGGGGTGACCGGCTCTGGAAAAACCGAGTTGTACTTGCGCCTCATCCGTGAGGTCCTGCGTCAAGGACGCTCGGCGATCTGTCTGGTTCCCGAGATCATGCTCACCCCGCAGGCCATCGACCGATTCCGTCAGCGGTTTGGAGAGGAGGCGGCCGTCTGGCACAGCCGCTTGACGCGGCACCTTCGCGCCCTGACGTGGCAGCGCCTGGCAAGGGGGCAGTGTCGCATCGTGGTGGGCACGCGTTCAGCCGTCTTCGCCCCGCTGTCGCATCTTGGGTTGATCGTCCTTGATGAAGAGCATGACCCTTCCTATAAACAGGACGACGCCCCGCGCTATCATGCCCGCGAGGTGGCGATGGCGCGCGCCCGCGAGGCCGGCGCGGTGGTCCTCCTCGGCAGCGCGACCCCGTCGGTGGAAAGCTACTACGCCGCGGCACGCAAACGTCTTCGGTTGCTCGAATTGACGACGCGCGTCCAGGGCCGCGCGATGCCGAAGGTCGAAATCGTGGATCTTCGGCAGGAGCTCGCTCACGGCCGCCGCAACGCCCTGTTGTCGCTGCGCCTCCAACGGGCCCTGGAGCGGGCGGTGGCCCTTCAGGAACATGCGATCCTCCTGCTGAATCGCCGGGGATTCGCCCGCGTCGCGCAATGTCCCTCCTGCGGAGCCGTCGCGCGCTGCGATGCGTGCTCCGTCCCGCTCATCTACCACGCCACCACGCAGCAGCTGCGCTGCCACTACTGCAGCCGGAGCCAGCCGGCGCCCGAGACGTGCACCGCGTGCTCCCGGGGCTATGTGCGCCTGAAAGGCTCAGGCACCCAGCGGGTCGAATCGGAGCTTCACCGTCTGTTTCCGGCCTCGGCGATCGCTCGCCTGGATTCGGACGCCACCAAACCGAAAGACAGTCATCGCCGCCTGTATGACGCCATCGCCACGCGGCAGGTTGATCTGCTGGTGGGCACCCAGATGGTGGCCAAAGGGCTGGATCTTCCTCACGTCACCCTCGTCGGGGTGGTGTCAGCGGACACCGCGCTCAACCTCCCGGACTTCCGGGCGGGGGAACGCACCTTCGAGTTGCTGACGCAGGTCGCGGGACGAGCGGGTCGCGGCGATCGGCCGGGCCGCGTCATCATCCAAACCTTCTGCCCAAACCACTATGCCATCCAAGCCGCCTCGCGCCATGACTACCACGCCTTCTATCGCGCCGAGATCAACATGCGCAAGCGCCTGCAGTTGCCCCCCTTCACGCAGTTGGTGGAGCTGACGGTGCAGGGTGGTCGGCGCGTGCGGGTGGAGCAGGCCGCCCAGGCTCTGGCGGATGCGTTGCGGAGGCGGCTTTCGGGACGCGCGATGCAGGTGCTCGGACCCGCGCCTCACCGTCTGGCGGTTCTTCGAGGCACGCATCGATGGCACCTCGTGCTCAAAGGGAAACAGGTCAGCCCAATGCTTGCGGCGGTGCGGCAGGCGCTTCGGGAAGGCCGGAGATTTCACGGACTGCCGGTGATCGTGGACGTGGATCCTCAGTAACTCGTGACAAGTGACAGGTCACAAGTGACAGGTTGCACAAAACTTGTCGCTTGTCACTTGTCGCTTGTCACTGGTTAGTGAAGCTACGCGGCGAACCCTTTCTTGATCGTGCCGAGGGCGTCGAGGTTGCGGATGCCTTGCTGGGCTTCGAGGTCGTTGGGCACGATCCCGATGATCCGCTCAAAGCACTGCCGCGCCTGCTGGTCGCCCCCGCGCTTCATCGCCAATCGGGCGAACTGCCTCAAGGTGGGCAGGTGATTGGGGAACATCGACAACAGCTCCTCGTACGTCGTCAGGGCCGCGTCATCCAGACCGGCGCGCGTCAGGTTGGAGGCCAGATGCAGGAGCAGGCTGCGGGAACGAGGCTGGAGGGAGAGGAGTTGCTCATAGAGCTGGATGGCCTTGCGAGGCTGGCCCTGCATGGCGCTGAAGGCGGCGGCAGCGCGGATCGGCAGGCTCACCACACACGCGATCGCCTGGCTGAGCCAGGAGGGGGGAGACTGGCTGTACTGCTTTTGGACGGCGAGGCGCAAATACCGGCGGGCCTCGGTGGCGTCCGGCTGCTGCTTGACGACGAAGGTGAGCAGGTCGATGGCGTACTCGTAACTGCCTTGCGTGTAGGCGAGGACGCCCTTGTCGAAATAGGGCTGAATCGTCGGAGGCACCGCGGCCGTCGCCATGATGGTCATTATCCAGACTTCTGAAGCCGATTGTCAAGTTGACGAAGTGCCAGGTGGTGGTCAAGTTTGACAGGGCCTGTCGCTGTGCCATCCCGCCGTCCGTCCTCGGCGACGGGCGGCTGTACAGCCGCGCTCGTCACCTGCGGGCGGGCGGCGGGAGCCCTGGCTCCGCGCCACCCGTCAAACTTGACCAGTACCAAGTGCCGGCCATTGCGTTTTTGTGATTCGTCGGTACAATGAAGGGTTCTATGCGGATTGTGTTGTTTGGGACGTCGGCCTTTGCCGTCCCGGTGCTGGAGGCCGTCGTGGGAAGCACACATCAGGTCATCCGCTGCATCACGCAGCCGGATCGGCCGCAAGGTCGAGGGCTGGAACCTCAGCCCTCACCGGTCAAGCTCGCGGCGCAACGTGTCGGATGTCCCTGCGAGGAGCCGACGGATCTTCGAGCCAGCGCAGACGCGCTTCGGCAACTCACACCGGATGTGGGGGTCGTCGTGGCGTATGGGCGGTTGATCCCTCGCGAGCTGTTCACCGTGCCGCGGCACGGCATGCTGGGCGTCCATCCGTCGCTCTTGCCGCGCGACCGGGGAGCCGGCCCGATTGCCTGGGCGATCCTGCACGGTGACTCGGTGACGGGGGTGACCACGTTTCGGCTGAACGACCAGCTCGACGCCGGCGACATCGCGATGCAAGTCACCGAGCCGATTCAGTCCCGTGACACGGCGCTCACGCTCTCGCAGCGCCTCGCGGCACGGGGCGGGGATGTGCTCGTTGAGACGCTGGCCTGGCTTGAGCGGGGCGCGGTGGCCTTCCGCCCACAGGATGAGCGGTTGGCGACCTACGCCAGGAAGTTGTCCAAAGAGGACGGTCGGGTGGATTGGACGCGCCAAGCGGTTGCGCTCGACCGGCTCATTCGTGCGATGGTGCCGTGGCCTGGGTCCTCGACCACCTGGCGGGGCGAGTCATTGAAACTGTGGTCCGTCAGCCCTCGCAGCGACCCGGGTGCATCCGGCCAACCGGGGCAGATTCTTGCGGTCGATCAGGAGGGGATCGTGGTGGCCACCGGAGAGGGCCAGGTGACGTTACACGAACTCCAATTGGCCGGCGGACGGCGGATGGCGGCCCGCGACTTTCTCCTCGGCCACGACCTGCGTGTCGGCGAAATGCTGGGACAGGAGACATGAGACACGAGACATGAGACAAGACGCTTGTCGCTTGTCGCTTGTCGCTTGTCGCGGTTCTTCAGATGCCTGAGCTCCGTAAAGATCCGCTCATCGGTCGGTGGGTGATTATCTCGACCGAGCGCGCCAAACGGCCGATCGATTTTGTCATGTCCACCCCCTCGTCGGAGACGCAGAACACGTGTCCCTTCTGCGAAGGCCATGAGGCCGAAACCCAGCCCGAGATTTTTGCCATCCGTTCCACGGCTACTCCCAACGGCCCCGGCTGGTCCGTGCGGGTCATCCCGAACATCAACCCGATCCTGCGCATCGAAGGCGAGCTGACCCGGCGGGCCAAAGGGATGTTTGATGTCATGCAGGGCATCGGCGCGCATGAGCTGCTCATCGAAACGCCCCAGCATCTCGGCAATCTTGCCGACCTTTCGGTTGAGCAGGTTCAACACGTCCTGCAGGCCGCCGTGCACCGCATCCAGGACTTGGAGCGCGACCCGCGGTTTCGTTACGTGCTGTGGTTCAAAAACTACGGGGACATCGCCGGTTCAAGCCGAATCGCCCACGCGCGCTCCCAGCTGATCGCGACCCCGGTGACCCCGAAGCGGGTCAAGGAAGAGCTCGTGGTCGCCCGTCGGTATTTTGAAGACAAGGAACGCTGCCTGACCTGTGATGTGCTCTCGCAAGAGCAACAGCTGAAGGATCGGGTGGTGTTGGATTCATCGTTCGTCACGGTGCTCTGTCCCTTCGCCTCACGCTTCCCGTTTGAGCTGTGCATCCTGCCCAAGCGGCACGCCTGCGATTTCGCCTCCCTGCAGCCCGAGGAGCTCGCCGATCTGGCCGCCGCGATGCAACAGGTCTTTGCTCGTCTGAAGCGCGTCCTGGGCGACCCGTCATATAATTTCGTCCTGCATACCGCCCCGTTCAGGCGCCACCGCGCCAAGGTCGGCTACTGGAAGACCATCGAGGACGATTACCATTGGCATCTGGAGTGCATCCCGAGGCTGACGAGGATGGCCGGGTTTGAGTGGGGCAGCGGCTTCTACATCAATCCGACTCCGCCGGAAGAGGCCGCCCACTACCTGCGGGAAGAATGAACAGAGAGAAGTGGTCAGTGATGAGTGGTCAGTGGTTAGTGGTTCGTCTCACTGGTCACTGGTCACTGGTCACTGGTCACGGTCTTTCACATGTCTGAGCTGCGGCGCGATCCGATTACCGGCCGGTGGAACATCATCAACACGGACGAGCCCTCCGGGCCAAAGGATTTTCACCTGGAGCCGTTCACCCCGAGTGCGGCCGCCTGCCCGTTCTGCCCGGGCAACGAGCGCCTCACCCCTGCTGAGATCTACGCGCTGCGCCCGAGTGTGAGCGCGGCCAACGGCTCGGACTGGAGCCTGCGGGTCATCCCCAACAAGTTCCCGGCCCTGCGCATCGAGGGGGAGCTGGGCCTCCGCGGGCTTGGGCTGTTTGACCTCTCCAACGGGATCGGCGCGCATGAAGTCATCATTGAAACGCCGGATCACCGCAGGCAGATGGCGGATCTGACGCTTCCGGAGTTGGAGCAGACGCTGGGCGTGTTTCGCGCGCGCTCGCTGGATCTGCGGGGCGACCGCCGGTTGAAGTACACGTTGATTTTCAAAAACTTCGGCCGCGACGCCGGCGCCTCCTTGGAGCACTCGCACTCCCAGCTCATCGCGCTGCCCATTATCCCTAAGCGGGTGATGGAGGAGCTGAAAGGGGCGGCGCGCTACGCGGAGTTCCGGGGACGCTGCCCGTACTGCGACATGCTCCATCAGGAGCTGGAGGAGGATGAGCGTCTGGTCGCTGAGAACAAGGGGTTCCTCGCGTTCTGCCCGTTTGTGTCCAGCTTCCCGTTCGAGACGTGGATTCTGCCCCGGGCCCATCACTCGGATTTCGCCGCCATCACGCAGGAAGGGCTCGGGGATCTGGCCAGGATTCTCAAGGACGTGTTGCTGCGCCTGCGCCACGGGCTCTCCGACCCGCCGTACAATTTCATCCTCCACACTGCCCCGATCGAGCCCCAGCCTCGGGAAGAGTATCATTGGCACATCGAGTTGACCCCCAAGCTGACCCAGGTCGCCGGGTTTGAATGGGGCACCGGCTTCTACATCAACCCCACCCCGCCTGAGCTCGCCGCCAAGGTCCTCCGCGAAGTCGCCATTTGACGGGATCAGGGAAAAGACCATAGAATAACCACAGTGATCACTCGCGCATCCTTAAGGAGGTCTCCATGACGGTCCGCGTCGGGATTAACGGGTTTGGACGGATTGGACGCAACGTGTTTCGCGCTGGCTTCCATCGGCCGGGCCTTGAATTCGTGGCGGTCAACGACCTGCCCACGCCCACCGAGACCCTGGCGCACCTGCTGAAGTATGACTCGATCCTCGGTACCTTCCAGGCGGACGTCTCCGCGGCCGAAGACGCCGTCGTGGTCAACGGCAAGCGCCTGAAGATGTTCACGAGCAAGGATCCCGCCGAGATCCCCTGGGGCGATCTGGGCGTGGAGGTCGTGATCGAATCGACCGGGGCGTTCACCGACAAGGAACAAGCCGCCAAGCACCTGCGCGGATCCGTGAAGAAAGTCATCATCACCGCGCCGGCGAAGAACGAGGATCTGACCATCGTTCTCGGCGTCAATGAAAAGCTTTACGACCCGGCCAAGCACCATGTGATTTCCAACGCTTCCTGCACGACGAACTGTGTGGTGCCGATCGCGAAGATCCTCCACGAGCATTTCCGCATCGTGCGCGGCTTCATGACGACGATCCACTCCTACACCAACGATCAGCGCCTCCTCGATCTGACGCACAAGGATCTGCGCCGCGCCCGCGCCGCCGCGTTGTCGATGATTCCCAGCACGACCGGAGCCGCCAAGACCGTCGGGGTGGTGTTCCCGGAGCTGAAGGGCCGCATCGACGGCCTGTCAATCCGCGTGCCGACCCCGAACGTCTCGATTGTCGACCTCTCCTGCCAGGTGGAGAAGGAGACGACGGCAGAAGAGGTGAACCAGACCTTCAAGCAGGCGGCAGCCGGAGGGCTCAAGGGCATCCTGCAATACTGCACGGATCCGCTGGTGTCCCGTGACTTCAACGGCAACCCCCACTCGTGCATCTTCGATGCCACATTGACCTGCGTGATCGACAAGCAGCTCGTGAAAGCGTTCGGCTGGTACGACAACGAATGGGGCTACTCCAACCGCGTCGTCGACCTCATCGAGTATGTCGCCAAGAAAGGGCTTGGGTCCGCCAACCCCTCGTCGGCCAAGGCAGCGGTAGGCAGCGGGTGACGGCCGCGGCGGGGAGCCTTCGCATGAAACAAACGATTCGGGATCTCGACATTCGAGGTAAGCGGGTATTGATCCGCGCCGACTTCAACGTGCCGTTGGACCCGAAGACCGGCGCGATCACCGATGACACGCGGATTCGCGAGAGCCTGCCGACCATCCGCTACTGCCTGGAGCAGGGCGCGGCAGTCGTCCTCATGAGCCACCTGGGCCGCCCCGACGGGAAGCGCGTGCCGGCCTATTCGCTCAAACCGGTCGCCGACCGCTTGGCTGAGCTGCTCAGGCGTCCGGTGAAGTTCCTGTCGGATTGCATCGGCCCGGAGGTCGAAGCGCAGGCGACGTCGATGAAGCCTGGCGAGGTCGCCCTGCTCGAGAACCTGCGTTTTTACGCGGAGGAAGAGCGCAACGACCCGACGTTTGCGAAAGCCCTCTCCCCCCTCGGGCAGATCTACGTGAACGATGCCTTCGGCACGGCCCATCGCGCCCACGCGTCAACGGCCGGGGTGGCGAGGTTCCTGCCGGCGGTGGCGGGATTCCTGATGGACAAGGAGATCCGGTATCTCGAGGGCGCCCTGGCCAATCCGGTCCGTCCGTACGTCGCCATTCTGGGTGGGGCCAAGGTGTCGGATAAGATCGGCGTCATCTCGCGCTTGCTGGAGAAGGTCGACCGGCTGCTCCTCGGCGGCGGGATGTCGTATACCTTCCTCAAGTCGCAGGGCCATGCGATCGGCTCCTCGCGGCTCGAGGCCGAGAAGGTCGGCCTGGCGAAGGAGTTGTTGGCGCAGGCCGCGCGGCGCAAGGTGAAGGTCCTGTTGCCGGTGGATCACGTGGTGACCGACGCGCTCAAGCAACCCGACAGCCAGGTCAAGACCGTCTCTGCGGGGAAGATCCCTGACGGATGGGAGGGCGTGGACATCGGTCCGGAGACGATCAAGACGTTTACGGCGGCGTTGGCGGACGCCAAGACCGTCGTGTGGAACGGGCCGGTAGGGGTCTTCGAGGATTCGCGGTTTGCCGCCGGCAGCCGTCGGATCGCCGAGGCGCTGGCGAATCTGAAGGGTGCTGTGACGGTGATCGGCGGCGGCGACAGCGCGGCGTGCGTGCAGCAGTTCAAGCTGGCCGACCGCATGACGCACATCTCCACCGGCGGGGGCGCCTCGCTGGAATTTCTTGAAGGGAAGACGTTGCCGGGAATCGCCGCGCTGGCGGACAAGCCGGCGAACGCCTCGTCCACGCCTGCCGTCGCCTCGTCATCTCGATAGCCTGAATGCGAACGCCTCTGGTCGCGGGCAATTGGAAATGTCACCTGACAGTGCCCGAGGCCGTGGCGTTGGTTCAATCATTGCGCAAGCCACTCGATGGTCTTAAGGGCGTTGAGGTCGTCGTCTGCCCGCCCTACACCTCGCTGTCGGCCGTGAAGAGCCAGTTGGCGTCTTCCTCGATTGCCCTCGGCGCGCAAGACCTGTTTTGGGAGCCGCACGGCGCGTTCACCGGCGAGGTGTCCGGGCCCATGCTCGCGGATGCCGGGTGCCGCTTTTGTATCATCGGGCACTCGGAGCGTCGGCGGTATTTCGGCGAGACCGATGAGGCCGCGCATCGCAAGCTCCTGGCGGCTCTGGCGCATGGCCTGACGGCGATTGTCTGCATCGGCGAGACGCTTGAGGAGCGGGAGCAGGGAAAGACGTTTGAGGTATTGAAGCGGCAGGTGAGCGCGGCGCTCGACGGCGCGACCGCGCAGGAGATGGCGCGCGTGGTGGTGGCCTATGAGCCGGTGTGGGCGATCGGCACCGGGCGTCACGCGACACCGGAGCAGGCGCAAGAGGCCCACCGCTTCATTCGCGAACGGCTGACCGCCTTGCTGGGGACGCCGCTGGCCTCGCAAACCGTTCGCATTCAATACGGCGGGAGTGTGACCGCCGCCAACGCCCTCAGCCTGTTGAGCCAACCCGACGTGGACGGCGCGCTGGTGGGGGGTGCGAGCCTCAAGGCCGACTCCTTTGTGGCAATCGTGAAAGCCGCCGCGGAGGCAAAAGCGATCGCCGCATGAGCCCCGATTGTCTTCATTCCGCATTCCGCATTCCGCATTCCGAATTGGAGGGATAATGCTGTACGGATTGGTCATGGTGATTCACATTCTGATGTGTTTGGTGCTCATCGGCGTCGTGCTGCTTCAGGGCGGCCGGGGCGGACTCTCTGAAGCCCTCGGCGGGGCGGCGGCGCAGTCGCTCTTCGGCGGCGGGGCGGCCACGGTCCTGACAAAAATCACGGCGACCTGCGCGGCCCTGTTCATGATCACCTCGCTCTCCTTAGCGTACCTCTCGACGGCGCGCGGGCGATCCGTGATTGAGCAGGTTCCTCTTGTGTCGCCGGAGGGGCTGCCCGAGGGATGGCCCTTGCCGGTTGCCCCCACGCAGGACGCCGCCCCTCAGCCCCCTGAGGCCGTTGTGAATCCTTCCGGCGCTGAGCCTCCGGTTGCGACTCCCTAACCAGAGCACACGTGTGAGCCGCGCTTGGATTGGGTGCGTGGCGATCAGCCTGGCCTTGCGCGCAACCGTTGCGGTTGCCGAATCCTCCCCAACGACCGCTGACGCTCCTGTGTCCGGCGACGCCTTGGTCGTCGGGTCCATCGGCGACGCCAGCCGGTTGCTCCCGATTCTCGCCACCGACAGCGCCTCAGGGGATATCGTCGGCCTGGTCTTCAACGGCCTGCTGAAATACAACGAACGGCTCGAGGTGGTCGGGGATCTGGCCGAAGCGTGGCAGGTGAGCGAGGACGGTCTGACGCTGACGTTCACCTTGCGGCCCAACCTCCGCTGGCAGGATCGTGTCCCCCTGACCGCCGAGGACGTCCGCTTCACCTACCAGAAACTGATCGATCCGGCCGTCCTCACGCCCTATTCCAGCGGCTACGAATTGGTCGAGGACGTTGAGGCGCTTGATGAGCGGACGGTGCGCATCCGATACCGGGAACCGTTTGCGCCCGCGCTGGAAAGCTGGATGATGGGCGTCATCCCGAAGCATCTGCTTGAAGGCGAGGATCTCAACACGACGTCGTTCCTGCGCCGTCCGGTTGGCTCCGGGCCGTTTCGATTCAGGCGATGGAAGACGGGCGAGCTCATTGAGCTCGCCGCCAACCCGGACTATTTTGAGCACCGGCCGCATGTGGACCGCTATCTCACCCGCATCATCCCGGACCAGGCGACGCTGTTTTTGGAGCTGCTGGCCGGGCAGATCGATCTCTCCGGCCTGACCCCCCTGCAGTACCGTCGGCAAACCGACACGCCGCGGATTCGGGAGTCCTACAGAAAATTCCGCTATCCTTCCTTTGGATTCACGTACCTGGGGTACAACCTCACCGACGTGCGGTTTGCGGACGCCCGCATCCGGCGCGCCTTCGATCTGGCTCTCGACAAGCAGGCGCTGATCGATGGGGTGTTGTTCGGGTTGGGCAGTGTGGCCACCGGCCCGTATCCGAAGGAATCCTGGGCGTATGATCCGTCGGTTCAGCCTCCGTCGGCGGACCAGGAAGCGGCCAAGCGGCTGCTGGCTGAGGCCGGATGGATCGATGGAGACGGCGACGGCCTGCTCGATCAGCAGGGGCATCCGTTTCGCTTCACCATCATGACCAATCAGGGCAACGAGGTCAGGCGCCAGGTGGCGGAGCTCATCCAGCGGCAGCTCCGGCTCCTGGGGGTTGACGCGTCCATCCGGATTGTGGAGTGGAGCACGTTCGTCCATGAATTCATCGACAAGCGCCGCTTTGAGGTGGTGTTGCTGGGATGGAACCTCTCGCGCGATCCGGATCTCTACGATCTCTTCCACTCCTCCAGGACCGGCCCCGGGCAATACAACTTCGTCGGCTACGCGAACCCGGAGGTTGACCGGTTGCTTGAAGAGGGGCGCCGGACGTTTGATCAGCCGGCGCGGCAGCAGATCTACCATCAGGTCCATCGGCTCTTGGCGTCGGATCAGCCCTACACCTTCCTCTATGTGGCGGATGCGCTCCCGATCGTCCATGCGCGATTCCGCAACGTCCGCGCGACCCCCATCGGGATCATGGATAACGTGATCGACTGGCACGTGCCGCTGCCTGAGCAGCGCTACAAACGGATGGCGCCATAATGGCGGCGTATCTCATCCGACGACTCCTGAGTATGATCCCCGTGCTGATCGGCATCACGATCATCTCCTTCGGGGTCATGAAGCTCGCACCCGGCAAGCCGACGGATGTCATGCTGGACTTCAACCCGAAAGCGTCGGTCGAGGCGCGCGAGCGCATGGAGCAGCTCCTCGGTCTCAACCAACCGATTCACATCCAATACCTCACCTGGTTGCGGCGCGTGGCCACGCTCAACTTCGACCGCTCGTTTCGTGACGGCCGTCCGGTGACCGAAATCGTCGTCGAGCGGCTGCCCATCACGCTCACCATCAACGTGTGTGCGCTGGTGCTGATCCTGGGGCTGGCGATTCCGTTGGGGGTGATCGCGGCGGTCCGTCCCGGCGGGTTGTTCGACCGGGCGACCACCGTGCTGGTGTTCATCGGCTATTCCACGCCGGCGTTCTGGCTGGGGCTGTTGGGTATCGCGTGGCTGGGGGTGGCGCTGGGATGGGTGCCGGTCTCCGGCCTCCATTCGCTGGACGCTGAGTCGATGTCGCTGGTGGGCCGCGCGCTCGATGCGGCGCATCACCTGGTGCTGCCGGTGGGCATCATGACGTTCGTGGGACTGGCCGGCTTGTCGCGGTATGCCCGCTCCAGCATGGTCGAGGTGTTGCGGCAGGATTACATCCGCACCGCCCGCGCCAAAGGGCTGCCCGAGCGTCTTGTCTTGTTCCGCCACGGCCTGCGCAACGCGCTGCTGCCGATCGTCACCATCCTGGGACTCTCCTTGCCGGATCTGATTGCCGGCAGCGTGGTGATGGAGACCGTGTTCGCCATCCCCGGCATGGGCCGGCTCTTCTACGACGCGGTGATGGCGCGCGATCAGCACATCGTGATGGCGCTCGTGACCATCGGCGCGGTGCTGACGCTGCTCGGCAATCTGCTCGCCGATGCGGCCTACGCCGCCGCCGATCCGCGCATTCGTGTGGGGAAAAGCCATGCGTGAATCCCGCCTGGTTGTGGCCGGAGGGTTGGCGCTCGGTCTCCTCGCGGTCATCGCCATCCTGGCGCCGTGGATCGCGCCGTATGATCCGCTGGCTGTCAGTCTGCCCGAGGCGCTGCTTCCGCCCTCGCCGGCTCATTGGGTGGGGACTGATCCGCTGGGGCGTGATGTGCTGGCCCGTCTCATGTACGGAGCGCGGATTTCCCTCGTGATCGGGGTCATCGCCGTCGGCGTGGCGGTGGTCATCGGGACGATGGTGGGGTTGGTCGCCGGGTATGTGGGAGGCCGGGTTGATAGCGTGTTGATGCGCGTGGTGGACACCATGCTGGCGTTTCCCTCGATCTTTCTGCTGCTGGCGGTCATCGCCATGCTCTCGCCCAACATCTACAACATCATGGTCGTCATCGGCCTGACGAGCTGGATGGGGGTGGCGCGATTGGTGCGGGCCGAGGTGCTCAGCCTCAAGGAGCGGGAGTTCATCCTGGCGGCCCGCGCGATCGGCGCCTCGACGTGGCGCATCATGTGGCGTCACGTGCTGCCCAATGTCACCGCCCCGGTGCTCGTGGCCGCCACCCTGGGGGTCGGGGGGGCGATCTTAACCGAATCGGTCCTGAGTTACCTGGGGCTGGGCGTGCAGCCCCCGACGCCGAGCTGGGGCAATATCTTGAATGAGGGGCGGGTGGCGCTGGGCGTGGCGTGGTGGCTGACGCTCAGCCCGGGGGTGTGCATTCTCGTGACGGTGCTCGCCTTTAACCTGTTGGGCGAAGGCCTTCGCGAACGGTTCCTCAAATGATCAGCATGACGCGGGCCACGGGTCCTGCCGCTGCGCCTTCCCCACCGTTTTGCTTCGTTTTGCTTCGCAAAAACGAAGCAAAACGAAGCAGTGGGGACGGCGGGAGCCCTGGCTCCGCGTCACCCGTGGCCTGAGGATGTTATCCGACTTCAGATGGCCTTGTTGAGCGTTGAGCATCTGTCGGTGTCTTATCGGCATCGGGACACGCTCGTTCGAGCGGTCGATGATGTGAGCTTTGTGATTGAGGCGGGGGAGGTGTTGGCGCTGGTGGGCGAGTCAGGGTCAGGGAAGAGCAGCGTGGCGCTGGCGCTGGCGCGGCTCTTGCCTCCGCGCGCCGTGATATCGGGCCGGGCCGCGCTGAAGGAGACCAGTTTGCTGGATGCCTCGGAGGAGACGCTGCGCGCGATTCGAGGGGGGACGATTGCGTACGTGTTCCAGGATCCCGCGACGAGCCTCAATCCGGTCATGACAATCGGCGCACAGCTCCTGGAGGCGATCGTGTGGCATACCCCTGCGGGGCATGAGGAGGCAAGGCGCCTGGCCGTTTGGTGGCTGCGGCAGGTCGGCATCCCGATGCCCGAGCTGCGCCTCCGGGCGTATCCGCATCAGCTCTCAGGCGGGATGCAGCAGCGCGTGTGTCTGGCCATGGCGCTGGCCGCACGGCCCTCGCTGCTCGTCGCCGATGAGCCGACGACCGCGCTGGACGTCACCATTCAGGTGCAGATCCTGCGGCTGCTGCGCGATCTGCAGCGGCGCCTGAATCTCTCGGTCCTGTTGATTTCGCACGACCTGACCGTGGTGGAGCGTATCGCTCATCGCGTCGGCGTGATGTCCGGGGGCCGGCTGGCGGAATCCGGCGCCGTGGATCAGGTGCTGCATCGGCCTGCCCACGCCGCGACGCAGGCTCTCCTTCGCGCTCGCTCCGCCATGAGTTTCAAGACATGACTGACATCGTCCTCGAAGCCCGAAGCGTGTCTCACCGCTATCCGCAATTCAGCGGATGGCTGCGGCGGCCGATCGGAGTCGTCCGCGCGGTGGACGGGGTGACGTGCGAGCTGGCGCAAGGAGAGCGGCTGGGGTTGGTCGGGGAATCGGGCTGCGGCAAAACGACGCTGGCGAAAATCCTCGGCGGGTTGCTGGTCCCCACCGAGGGCGAGGTCCGCCTGCGCGGCGCCTCGTGGGCCGCGCTGCGGGGGGCGGCCTATCGGCAGGCCCGCGCGCTGGCGCAATTCATCTTTCAAGATCCGATGGGCAGCCTCAACCCCCGCCTGACGGTCGAGCAGGCGCTGCGGGAACCGCTGCTCATCCACGGTCTTGCGCAGGGGGCCGCCTGCCGCGCGCGCGTCGAGGAGCTGCTGGCCTCGGTGCAATTGCCCGCGGCCATTCGCCACCGCCTGCCCAGGGAACTGAGCGGGGGCGAGCGCCAGCGGGTGGGCATTGCCCGCGCGCTCGCGACTGATCCAAAGGTGCTGATTTGCGATGAGCCGATCGCCTCGCTTGATGTGTCGGTCGGCGCGCAGATTCTCGAGTTGTTGCGCGAGCTCTCGCAGCAGCGCCGCCTGGCCTTGCTGTTCATCTCCCACGATCTGCGCGCTGTGGCCTGCTTGTGCACGCGCGTGTCGGTGATGCGCCGCGGCCGCTTCCTTGAGACCGCACCCACCGACACCCTCCTCAGTCATCCCCGACATCCCTACACGCAGCTGCTCATCCGCTGCGCCTCCCTCGACCTCGACGCCGTCGACACGCTTCCCGAGTGACCGGGTGGTGGTCAAGTTTGACAGGGCCTGTCGCTGCGCCATCCCGCCGTCCGTCCTCGGCGACGGGCGGCTGTACAGCCGCGCTCGTCACCTGCGGGCGGGCGGCGGGAGCCCTGGCTCCGCGCCACCCGTCAAACTTGACCAGCACCAGTGACCGGTAGCGTCTTGCGAGAGGAGCCGCTCTGAGCGTATAATGAAGCGCTTCGTCGGAGAATCATCCTATGCGCAACGTCTTGACGTTCATCATGGCGGGAGGCAAGGGGGAGCGGCTCTTTCCGCTGACCAAGGACCGGGCCAAGCCCGCGGTGCCGTTCGGCGGGATTTACCGCATCATCGACTTCACCCTCTCGAACTGCATCAACTCCGGCATCCGCAAGATCCACGTGCTGATTCAATACAAATCATTTTCGCTGCAGCGGCACCTGCTGATGGGGTGGAACATCTTTGACAGCGAGCTCGGGGAGTACATCGATGTGATCCCCGCGCAGCAGCGGGTGGACGCGCACTGGTACCTCGGCACGGCGGATGCGGTCTATCAAAACATCTACTCGATTGAGCAGGAGCGCCCGGAGTACGTCCTGGTGCTGGCCGGCGACCATGTCTACAAGATGAACTATGCCCAGATGCTGGCGTTTCATCAGCAGAGCGGGGCGGATGCGACGGTCAGCGTCATCGAGTTCGAGCAAGAGCGGGCCATGGGATTCGGGATCGTCGAGGTGGATGAGCGGCAGCGCATCATCGGATTCGAGGAGAAGCCTCGCACACCCAAGACGATCCCCGGTGATCCGCGGCGATGCGACGTGTCCATGGGGATTTATCTCTTCACCCGCGCCGCACTGGAAGAGGCGTTAACGGCCGATGCGAAGCGCACCGACAGCACGCACGATTTCGGCCGGGACGTCATCCCGTGGATGTTCACGCGCTTCAAGGTGATGGCGTACAACTTCTCCGCCATCCCCGCCTCGCCCTCGCTGTTCCCATCACGTCGGGGGGGCGGATCCCTGCCCGCCACGAGTCTCGCGGGGCAGGCGGGCGCCGCCGGTGAACAGGATGAGCAGAGGAGAGCCTCCGCATACTGGCGCGATATCGGGACGCTCGACGCCTATTACGAAGCGAACATGGATCTCATGCAGGTGAGCCCTCAGTTCAATCTGTACGATCGCGCGTGGCCCATCCGGACGTATCACGAGCAGTGGCCTCCCGTGAAAACGGTGTTTGCGGATGACGCGACGGGGCGCGTGGGGATGGTGTTGGATTCGCTGGTGGCCAACGGCTGCGTCATCAGCGGGGGCCGCCTCCTGCGCTGCGTGCTCTCGCCGGATGTGCGGATCAACAGCTTCGCCGAGGTGACCGACGCCATCTTGATGGAGCATGTCGAGGTCGGCCGCTACGCCAAGATCCGCCGGGCGATCATCGACAAGGATGTCGTGATCCCGCGGTATGCCGAGGTCGGCTACAATCTTGAGGAGGACCGCCGCCGCTTTCATATCACCGAAGGGGAGGTGGTGGTCGTTGGCAAGGGAACCGTCATCGAGGAGCCGAGACCGGCCGTGTCGCTCGTCGGAACCTGATGAGGTGAGGATGCCACAACAAACGGCAAGTGGCGAAGTGACCAAATGGCCAAGTGGCCAAGAAACAAGCCAGGCCACTCGGCCACTCGGCCACTCGGCCACTCGGCCACTCCGTATTGGACCGCGCACGCTGCGGTCGAGGTTGATCATCGGCACCGGCAAATACGCGAACTTCGACCTCATGCGGCAGGCGCTCGAGGCCTCAGGCGCCGACATGATCACCGTCGCCGTGCGGCGGCTCAACCTGGATCGTCCGGGCGAAGAGAGCCTGCTCGATGCCCTCGATCGTTCACGGATCACCATCCTGCCCAACACGGCGGCGTGTTACACCGCCGAGGAAGCGGTGCGCGTGGCTCGGCTCGGACGGGAGGCCGGGCTGTCGGAGCTCGTCAAGCTCGAGGTGATCGGCGACCCCAAGACGCTGCTGCCGGATACCGTCGCACTCCTCGAGGCCACCATGATCCTCGTGAAAGACGGGTTCGTGGTGATGCCCTATACGAATGATGATCCGGTGATGGCCAAGCGTCTCCAAGATGCCGGCGCGGCATGCGTCATGCCGCTGGCAGCGCCCATCGGCTCCGGGCAGGGCATGTTGAATCCGCTGAACATCCGGTTCATCCTGGAAGCGGTGACTATCCCGGTGATTGTTGACGCCGGCGTGGGGACGGCCTCGGACGCCGCCGCGGCCATGGAGGTGGGGGCCGACGGCGTCTTGATGAATACCGCCATCGCCTGCGCGGACGATCCCGTCAAGATGGCTCGCGCCATGCGCCTGGCCGTTGAGGCGGGCCGCCTGGCGTTTGAGGCCGGGCGGATTCCGAAAAAACTGTATGCGTCCGCGTCGAGCCCGACTGAAGGAGTCGTCCCCCCACCTGCGTGTCCCACCACCGGTGGGGTGGCAAGCTGAGAATGCATACGATGAGCGTCACGATTGTAAGAACATGTGTCATGCCACGGCTCCGCCTGTTGGCGGAGCCCACGCAGGTGGGGGGATGACGAAACTGGCCAAGGTCCGCCCACCTATGTCGAAGCCACCCACCACGACGCGCACCTATCGCGTCGCGGTGATTCCGGGAGACGGCACAGGGCCTGAGGTAATCCGGGAAGGCCGCAAAGTGCTCGAGGCCGCCGCCTCCCTGGAAGGCTTCCGCCTGACCTGGCAGCCCTACGACGTGGGCGGCGAGCGCTACCTGAAAACCAAGGAGATCTTGCCGGATACCGTCTTGAACGACCTCCGGCAGGTGCAGGCGATCTATCTGGGGGCGATCGGCCATCCGGATGTCGCGCCGGGCATTCTGGAGCGCGGGCTGTTGCTGCGCCTGCGCGTTGAATTGGACCAGTACATCAATCTGCGGCCGGTGAAGCTGTATCCCGGGGTCGCGACACCGCTCAAGGACAAGGGGCCCGACGACATTGATTTCGTCGTCGTGCGGGAGAACACCGAAGGCCTCTACGTCGGGGTCGGGGGCTTCTCGCGGAAGGGCACCGCGGACGAGGTGGCCTTGCAGACTTCGGTGAACACGCGCAAGGGGGTTGAGCGGTGCGTCCGCTATGCCTTTGAGTGCACGCGCAAGCGCAATCGCAGAAAGAAGCTCACCCTCTGCGGCAAGACGAACGTGCTGACGTACGCGCACGATCTGTGGCAGCGGGTGTTCAACGACGTCGCCAAGGCGTATCCCGACGTCACGACCGACTACACCCACGTCGATGCCTGCTGCATGTGGATGGTGAAGAACCCTGAGTGGTTCGACGTGATCGTGACCGACAACATGTTCGGCGACATCATCACCGACCTGGGCGCCATGATCCAGGGCGGGATGGGGATTGCGGCAGGTGGGAATCTCAACCCCGAGGGCACCTCGATGTTCGAGCCGATCGGTGGCTCAGCACCCAAGTACACGGGCAAGAACGTCATCAATCCGCTGGCGGCCATCTGCGCCGGCGGCATGATGTTGGACCACCTGGGGGAATCGCGGGCGGCTCAGCGAATCGAGCAAGCCGTGATCCAGGTGATACCCAAGCTCAAGAGCCTGGCGGCAGGGAAGATGGGCTATTCCACGACCGAGGTCGGCGATTTAGTGGTGAAACACCTCAGCGACAAGCGACACGCGACAAGCGACAAGTAAGCTGTCGGGACGCTTAAGGTTCCTTTCCTTGAACCCATTAAGATGAAGCGGTATAACGTGGCGGTGGTCGGGGCGACCGGCGCGGTCGGCACGGAGATGCTGCGCGTGCTCCAGGAGCGAAGGTTTCCCGTGGCGCGCATTCGGCTGCTGGCCTCGGCGCACTCGGCGGGCAGGCGCGTGCCGTTCAATGGGACCACGCGCCGAGTCGAGGAGCTCGACAAGCGCGCCTTCGACGGCATGGACCTGGCCTTGTTCAGCGCAGGGGCCAGCCGTAGCCTGGAGTTTGCGCCGGAGGCGGTGAAGCGGGGGGCGGTGGTGGTCGATAATTCCAGCGCGTTCCGATTGACACGCGGCGTGCCCCTCATCGTGCCGGAGGTCAATCCCCACGCCCTCAGATGCCACAAGGGGATCATCGCGAACCCCAACTGTTCGACCATCATCATGCTCGTGGCCTTAAAGCCCCTGCACGATGCGGCGAAGATCCGCCGTCTGATTGTGGCAACCTACCAGTCCGTGTCCGGCGCCGGCGCCAGAGCGATGGCGCAGCTCTACCAGGAGACGCAGCAGATCCTCCGGCAGTTCAAAGTTCGAAGTTCGAAGTTCGAAGTGAACGCGAAACTCAAGACCGGACACGCGAAACGCGTTCGAGTGCTTCCCACGCAGATTGCGTTTAACGTGATCCCGCAGGTGGATGCGTTCCTTCCGAACCGGTACACCAAGGAAGAGATGAAGATGGTCAACGAAACCAGAAAAATCCTGGAGGAGCCCGCCCTGCCGGTTTCGGCGACGTGCGCGCGCGTGCCGGTCTTCATCGCTCACTCTGAGGCGATCTGGATTGAGATGCAACATCCCCTCTCGCCTGACCAAGCCCGCAAGCGACTCGCGAACGCTCCCGGCGTGCGGCTCATCGATGACCCTGCCCGCCGACAGTACCCCCTCCCGTTCGATGCGGCGGGGCGAGATGAGGTGCTGGTCGGCCGCATCCGGCGCGATGAGACGGTTGCGCACGGCCTGGCACTGTGGGTCAGCGGCGACAACCTGCGCAAAGGCGCGGCCACCAACGCCGTCCAGATCGCCGAATTGCTCATCAAGCGCGACAAGTGACAAGTGACAGGCGACAAGCAGGTCTCATGAGAACCCTCAAGCTCACCATCGCGTACGACGGGACGCGGTATGCGGGATGGCAAGTTCAGCGCCACAAGCGCCCAGCACCAAGCACTCAGCACACAGCACACAGCACACAGAAGCCGACAATCCAGGGGACCCTCGAGGAAACGCTCGGGCGCATTCTCCAGGAGCAGGTGCGTGTCGTCGGGAGCGGGCGGACGGATGCCGGGGTGCACGCGCACGCGCAGGTGGCGCATCTCAAAACCCGTTCGGCGATCGCGAGTGAGAAATTGGAGCGCGCGGTCAACGGCTTGCTGCCGCCGGATATCACGGTCAGCCGGATCGACGAGGCGCCGGAGAGCTTCCATGCGCAGCGCCAGGCCGTGAGTAAACGCTACCGGTATACCCTTGTGATCGGTCCGGCGGTGCTCCCGTTCGAGCGGTCCTACGTCCACCACGTCCGCAGTCCCCTCCGCGTCGCGCGCATGCGGCGAGCGGCGCAGCGCCTTCGGGGATCGCATGATTTTCGGGCCTTCTGCGCCTCAGGCAGTTCCGCCAAGACCACGCGACGCCGGCTCTCCGACGTCCAGGTGACGCAGAAGCCGGGTCACCTGGCGATCGAGCTGGAGGGGAACGGCTTCCTCTATAAGATGGTCCGGGGCGTTGTGGGCACCTTGCTGGAGATCGGACGGGGCCGGCTGCCAGAAGGGATCATCGAGAGGATCCTGAGGACGAAGGACCGCCGCTTGGTGGGCCCGACCGCCCCGGCGCGGGGCCTGATGCTCCTAAACGTCTCGTATGGGGATTGACACCTGAGGAGTTCTCACCTAACATAGACGTTTCCCATGAACACGACGATTCCGGACGTCAAACAGATTCGGCGAGACTGGCGGCTGGTGGATGCCGAGGGACAGATCCTCGGCAGGATGGCCAGCCGGATCGTCGTGCTGCTCCGAGGCAAGCACAAACCCACGTATACGCCGCACCTGGATACCGGAGATTTCGTCGTCGTGATCAATGCGGAGCGGGTGAAAGTGACGGGCCACAAGCTGGCGCAAAAAACGTACAAACGCTACTCCGGTTATCCGAGCGGGCTCAAGGCCGTCACGCTTGCTGACATGCTGCGGACGCACCCGGAACGTGTGATCCAGCAAGCGGTCAAGGGGATGCTGCCGGACGGGCCGCTCGGCAGGCGGCTGTTTGGAAAACTCAAGGTCTACGCCGGGTCGAAGCATCCGCATCACGCGCAGCCCTTGCAGCCGGTTGCGGGCTAACCCATGACATTCGAAGAGACGCCGGACACTCCAGACACGACGCCAGTCGGTGAAGCTGCAGCCCCCGTGGCGGTGCCAGCGCCTGCCCACCCCGCGGATCACGGGGCGGCGCCGAAGCGGGAACGGGCCGCTCATCCGAAGCCGGCGGCTTCAGCGGCACCGGCTCCCGCGGCTCCTCAAGGGCCGACGTTCGTGACGGTTGGTCGCCGCAAGGAAGCCGTGGCTCGCGTGCGGATGATCCCGGGGACGGGCGTGATGCTGATCAATCATCGACCGTATGAAGAGTACTTTCCTCGTGAAGCGTGGCGATTGGCGGTGCGCCAACCCCTCCTGCTGACGCATCAACTCGGCAAGTGGGATGTGCGTGCCAGCATCGCGGGGGGCGGCCTGACCGGTCAGGCCGGCGCGGTCCGCCTGGGTCTTGCCAGGGCGCTCGTGCAGGTGGATCCTGCGCTGCGCTCCGTCCTGCGGGGAGCCGGGTTGTTGACGCGCGATCCGCGCATGAAGGAGCGCAAGAAATACGGGCAGAAGGGAGCCCGCAAGCGGTTCCAGTGGACGAAGCGCTGAGAAAAATGATTGCACAGATGTTCAAGTTGATTGCACGGATCAGCCAACAAGAATCTATGGAATCTCATTTGCAAATCTGTGTAATCAGTTTACAATGAAAAATCTCCCTCACAGATGCCACCAATTCGCGTTGCCATCGCCGGGGCAACCGGCTATGCCGGTGAAGAGCTCATCCGGTTGCTCCTTCAACATCCGCACATCCGGCTCACCTACCTGGCGGCTTCCGCCAAGTGGGTTCACCCGACCCCTGCCGCTGACGTCTTTCCGCGCTTCGCAGGCCGCCTAGACCTTCCGGTCGAATCGCTTGATCCAACCCGGCTCGCCTCCTCCAGCGACGCCGTGTTCCTGGCTCTGCCGCACGGCGAGTCCATGCGCCTGGTGCCCTCGCTCTTGCAAGCCGGCAAACGGGTCATCGATCTCGGCGGCGACTTCCGCTTGAAGGACCCGGCGCTGTATCCCCGCTGGTATCAGTTTGAGCATGCTGCCGCCCAGTGGCTAGCGCATCCGGATGTTGCCTACGGGCTGACCGAGTTTCATCGCGAGGAGATCCGGCGCGCCAAACTAGTCGCGAACCCCGGCTGCTATGCCACCAGCGTGCTGCTCGGATGCCTGCCCCTCTTGCGCGCGAAGCTCGTCGAGGAGGATCGCGTGATCGTCGACGCCAAGTCGGGTGTGAGCGGCGCGGGACGCAAACCGGAGACCGCCCTCCTGTTTACCGAAATGACGGAGAATCTGCGCGCCTACAAGGTCAACGAGCATCCGCACATGCCGGAGATCGCGCAGGAGGTCCGCCACGTCACGGGGCGCACGCTGCGCTTAGGGATGGTCCCTCAGGTCATCCCGGTGGCCCGCGGGCTCATCAGCGCCCTGTACCTCCGTACGTCTGCAGGGCCTGAGGCGATTCGCGAGGCGTTCCAATCGTGTTATAGCCCGGAGCGCACGCCGTTCGTGCGGCTGCGGGACGAGACGCTGCCCCAGCTTCGGGATGTCGTGCAGACCAATGCCTGCGACATCGGCTGGAGGCTGGATGCCTCGCTGCAGTCGCTTGTGGTGATGAGCGCGTTGGATAATTTGACGAAGGGTGCGGCCGGCCAAGCGATCCAGAATTTCAACCTCATGCACGGATTTCCAGAAACCACGGCGCTCCTCTGATGCGGTGGGTCAATGGCGGCGTGACGGCGGCGAAGGGATTCAAAGCGGCGGGGGTGAGCGCGGGCATCAAACGCAACCGCAAGCCGGACTTGGCCCTGGTGGTCTGCGCGCGCCCGGTGACCGCGGCCGGCGTCTTCACGCGCAACCGCGTCCAGGCTGCACCGGTTGTCATCAGCAAAGCCAGGCTGCGCCGCGGCCGGGCCCAAGCCGTCCTCATCAATAGCGGCTGCGCGAATTGTCTGACCGGCGCGCCGGGGACGACTGATGCCTTGCGCATTGGACGCGCGGCGGCCCAGGCGTTGGGCATCGAGGAGGAGATGGTGTTGCTGGCGTCGACCGGATTGATCGGGCGCCGGCTGCCCGTGAAACGGATCACGCGGGCGATTCCCTCGGCGGCCCGTCGCGCGAGTCGACGGCATCATGAAGCCGCCGCCCAGGCGATCCTCACCACGGACTTGTATGCGAAGGAAGCGGCGATCGAGAGCCGGATCAACGGGCGGCTGTGCCGCGTGGGTGGCATGGCGAAGGGGGCGGGCATGATCGCCCCCTCCCTGGCGACCATGCTGTGCGTGCTGACGACTGATGTGGCCATCGAGCCGCAGCTCCTCAAGGAGCTGCTGCGAGCCGCCGTTGAACGATCCTTCAACCGGATCAGCGTGGACGGGGACATGAGCACGAATGATACGGTGTTTGCGCTGGCCAGCGGCCTGGCGGGTGTGCGCATTCGCCGAGGGACGGCGGCGCAGCACCGGTTTGCCCGGATGCTCAACGTGCTGACCCAACGTCTTGCCGCGCGGCTGGTCAAGGACGGCGAAGGGGTCACGCGGATCGCGACGGTCGATATCCGCGGGGCGCGGACCGAGGCCGAGGCGAACGCCTGCGCCCGCCAGGTGGCAAACTCTCCGCTGGTGAAGACGATGCTCGCGGGCAGCGACCCTAACGTCGGACGGATTGCCGCCGCGGTTGGAGCTTCGGAGGCCCACATGGATCCGCGGAAGCTTGAGATTCGGATCAGCGGACAACGCGTGGTGAGCCGCGGGACCGCGCTGCGCTTGAGCAAATCGGTGACGCGCACACTCCTGCGCCGGCCCGAGGTGCCGATCCGCGTGGATCTGCACGCCGGCCGAGCGCAGGGGGCCATGATGAGCGGCGACTTGACCGAGGAATACGTGCGCATCAATGCGGGCTATGCAACGTAAGCACTAAGCACTAAGCAGTAAGCAGTCAAGCCAAATGAAACAATCGATAAAAAAGGCTGATATCTTGATTGAGGCGCTGCCGTACCTGCAGACATTCAAAGGGACGGTGATGGTGGCGAAGTACGGAGGCAGCGCCCTCGACAACCCCGAGGCGATGCGCGGAATCTTGCAGGACCTGATCTTCTTAACCCAGGTGGGCATCCAGGCGGTGCTAGTGCATGGCGGAGGTCCGGCGATCAACCGGAAGCTGGCCTCAACCGGCACGCCCAGTCGGTTTATCGATGGGCTGCGCGTGACGGATCCCGCGACGGTTCGCGTGGTCAACCGGGCGCTGCAGGAGGTGAATCGCCGCTTGGCCGCGCAGATCCGCGCGCTCGGCGGTCAGGCGACCGGTCTGACGCCGCGGCAGCAAGTCATCATCGCCCAGCCGCACGAGCGGTCGAGTGAGCTTGGCGACGTCGGGTCGGTGGCCTGGGTGCATAGCCGGTTGATTCGACGGCTCTTCGCGCGGCACGCGATTCCCGTCATCTCACCTGTGGGCGCCGTGCACGGCAGGCTGTACAACATCAACGCGGATGACGTCGCCAGTGAAGTCGCCTCATCGCTTCGGGCGGAGAAGCTCGTGCTGCTGACCAATGTGCGAGGGATTGTCCACGGCCGCACGCTGATCCCGACCCTCTCGATCAAGGAGGCCAAACGCCTGGTGGAGCGAGGGGTCATTCACGAAGGTATGATTCCCAAGGTCAAGGCGTGTGTGCGGGCGCTGTGGCGCGGGGTGAAAAAGACCCACATCATTGACGCCGCGATTCCGCACGCGTTGTTGCTGGAAATTTTCACCAAGAAAGGGATCGGCACCGAAATCGTCCGATAACACGTTGGCGCGTTAGCGAGTTGGCGAGTTAACGCGTTGAACGCGCAAACCCGCAAACGTGGTGACCCATGACCACTCAGGACGTCATCAATCAGTATGGCAAGTATGTCATGAACACCTACGTGCGGCAGCCCCTGGTGCTCGTGAAGGGCAAGGGCAGCCGCGTGTGGGATCTCGACGGCCACGAATATCTCGATCTGTTTCCCGGCTGGGGGGTCAGCGGCGTCGGGCACTGCCACCCCTGGGTCATGAAGGCCGTCCGCGGGCAGTCGACCAGGCTGATGCATGTGCCGAACAATTTTTATTCTCCCGCTCAGTGGAAGCTGGCGAAAGCCCTCATCGACCTCTCCTTCGATGGTACCGTGTTTTTTGCCAACAGCGGGGCCGAGGTCGTCGAGGCCGCGATCAAGTTGACACGCAAGTGGGGCAACTCCGTCGGGCGCCACGAGATCATCGTGATGGAGCAATCTTTTCATGGACGGACGACGGGCGCGATCAGCGCGACAGGCCAGCCGATCTACCAGCGGGGCTTTGAGCCGTTGCTGCCGGGATTCGTGCGCGTGCCGTTCAACGAGCTGCAGGCGGTGGAACGGGCGATCACGCCTAAGACAGCGGGGATCATGCTGGAGCCTATTCAGGGCGAGGGAGGGGTGCGGGTGGCCAGCGATGAATTCCTGCGCGGCGTTCGGCGGCTCGCCGAGCGGCACCGGCTCCTGGTGATCTGTGACGAGATTCAAACGGGGTTGGGCCGAACGGGCACGATGTTCGCGTATCAGCACAGCGGGGTCGTGCCGGACATCCTCTTGTTGGCCAAGACCCTGGGAGGAGGGTTCCCCATCGGGGCGATGATCGCCGCTCGATCGGTCTCAGAGGTGTTGGGGCCTGGCACGCACGCCACCACCTTCGGCGGCAGCCCCTTGGCCTGTGCGTGCGGGCTGGCGGTGCTGGAGGTCATCAACAAAAAACAGCTGCTCGCCCGTGTGTCGTCATTCGGAGGCGTCGCATGGAAACGTCTGAGTGCCTTGAAGGGCCGTTGCCCGATCATCCGCGAGATCCGAGGACGAGGTCTGATGCTCGGCATCGAGCTGACCACCGATGGGCGGCCGATCGTCGAGGCGTGTCGGGCCAAGCGGCTGCTGATCAACGCAACACAGCAGCGCGTGCTGAGGTTGCTGCCGGCGATGACCATCACGCGGGCCCAGTTGGACCGGGGCCTGTCGATCCTCGAAGAGGTGTTGATGGAGCATGCCGGAGCAGCCAGCAGCCAGCAACCAGCAGCCAGCAATCAGCAATCAGCAGAGTGATGAAAAAAGATTTTTTGACGTTGGCCTCACTGACGGCTGGCGACCTGCGGCGTCTGCTGGCGTTGGCGGCTCGGTGCAAGCGATCGCCGAGGGCCTGCGCCGCGGCCTTGTCCGGGAAGACATTGGCGCTGGTGTTCCAGAAGCCATCGGTGCGCACGCGCGTGTCGTTTGAGGTGGCGATCCGCCGGCTGGGAGGCAGTGCCATCTATCTGGGTCCGGACGACGTCTACCTCGGCAAACGGGAGCCGACCAAGGATGTCGCCAGGACCTTGGCCCGCTACGTCGACGCGATCGTCGCCCGGACCTTTAGCCACAAGGACGTGGAAGCCTTGGCCCACTTCGCCTGCGTCCCCGTCATCAACGGCTTGTCGGATCTGCATCATCCGTGCCAGGCTCTCGCTGATTTCTTCACCATGTCCGAGCGGTGCGGGCGATTGCGCGGGATCACGCTGGCCTACATCGGGGATGGGAACAACGTGTTGCACTCGCTGGCTGAGGGTGCGACCCTGCTCGGCGTGACGCTGCGAGTCGCCACACCCGCTCGGTATCGGCCCCAGACGGCCATCTGGAAGGCGGCCGTGAAGCGCGCCCGGCGCACCGGCGCACGGCTCATGTGGAGCGACGATCCCCGCGAGGTTGCGGCTGGGGCTGATGTGGTCTATACGGACGTCTGGACGAGCATGGGCTACGAGCGCGAGCAGGCGATTCGTCGTCGAGCGTTTCGAGCGTTTCAGGTCGATGAGGCGTTGCTGCGCGTGGCGAAGCGCCGGTGCCTCGTCATGCACTGTTTGCCGGCCCATCGAGGGGAGGAGATCACGGACGAGGTCGTGGAGGGACCGCGGTCGATTGTCTTCGATCAGGCCGAGAACCGCCTACACGTCCAGCAAGCCCTCCTCCTAACGCTACTAGGAAAGGATGGTGGACGGTGATGGCACGAATTTTAGATTTTCGACCAAAATCCAAAATACAATCATGAGTCAAACTGTGGTCCTCGCGTATTCCGGTGGGCTCGATACGTCCGTGGCGGTTCGGTGGCTCACCGACCGCGGCTGGCGTGTGATGGCGTTCATGGCTGACGTGGGCCAGGGCGAGCCTCGGAAGGAGGCGGTGGCGCGCGCCAAGGTCGCCGGCGCGGTGGAGGTGGTGGTGCGCGACGTGCGCGAGGAGTTTGCGCGTGACTACATCGTCCCATCGCTCAAGGCGAACGCCGTCTACGAGGGCAAGTACCTGCTGGCCACCGCGCTGTCGCGCCCGCTCATCGCTAAGCATCTGGTCGATGTCGCGCATCGCAAGGGCGCCGGGGCGGTTGCGCACGGCTGCACCGGCAAGGGCAACGACCAGGTGCGCTTCGAGGTGACGGCGCGGATCTTGGACCCGACGCTGAAGATCATCGCGCCGGTGCGCGAGTGGGAGTTCCGCTCGCGCGAGGAGGAATGCCACTACGCCGCGCGGCATGGCATTCGCGTTGAAGTTGGCAAAAAAAGCCCGTACAGTTTGGATCATAACCTCTGGGGTTTAAGCGTCGAAGCCGGGCCGCTGGAAGACCCATGGCGGGAGCCGCCGCTGGACAGTTACCGGTGGATCACGCCGCCGCACAAGGCGCCGGCCAAAGGCGCGACGGTGACCATCGAGTTCCGCCGGGGCGTCCCAGTGGCCCTGAACAGCCGCAGGCTCGGTCTGGTGCCGCTGGTGCAGCAGCTCAATCGCCTCGGCGCCGCGCACGGCGTGGGTCGCTCGGACCTGATCGAGAGCCGCCTGGTCGGTATCAAGTCGCGCGAAGTCTACGAGGCGCCTGCGGCGCAGGTCCTGTCCGAGGCGCATGCGGAGCTGGAGCGGCTGGTGCTGGACCGGGAGCTGCTGCACTACAAGCAGGGCGTGGCGTTGAAATACGCGGAGCTGGTCTACGACGGACTCTGGTGGACTCCACTCAAAACGGCGCTGGATGCCTTCGTGGCAACGACGCAGCGACGTGTGAGCGGATGGGTACGGCTGAAACTCCTTAAAGGCCGGTGCCAGGTGGTGGGTCGCCGGTCGCCCTATGGGCTGTATCACAAGGGCCTGGCGACGTACGGGAAAGCAGATCAATTCGATCGGCAGGCAGCGGAAGGTTTCATCAAGCTCTGGGGCTTGCCCTACGAAGGACTGCGGAAAGAACAGTTCAAAGTTCGAAGTGGGAAGTTCAAAGCCACTTCGAACTTCGAACTTCGAACTTGAGGTCCTAGGCATGGCACGCAAGCTGTGGGGTGGGAGGTTTACGAAGCGGACGGATCCGGTGGTGGAGCGGTTCACCTCCAGCATCGCGGTGGATCATCGCTTGGCGAAGCACGACGTGATCGGCTCCATCGCCCATGCGAAGATGCTGGGAGCCTGCCGCATCATTCCGACGCGCGATGCCCGTCGGCTCGTGAGCGGGTTGCAGCAGATCCTCCGTCGAATCGAGCGCGGCCAATTCCATCCTGACCCTGCCGCGGAGGATATCCATACCCAGATTCACACGATGCTGAGGCGACGGGTCGGACCGGTGGCGGAGAAGCTGCAGACGGCGCGCAGCCGCAATGATCAGGTGGCGCTGGACCTGCGCCTGTATGCGCGTGATGTCGTGACGCGCCTGTCCCGGGGCCTGGCGCGGGCGCAACGAGGGCTCGTCGCGCTGGCTGATCGCGCTCATGAGGTGGTGATTCCAGGCTATACCCATCTCCAGCGAGCCCAGCCCGTCTTGCTGGCTCATCATCTGCTGGCGTATGTGGAGATGCTGGAGCGCGATCAGGAGCGGCTTCAGGACGCGCGGAGGCGGCTTGACACCCTGCCGTTGGGCGCGGTGGCGCTGGCCGGCACGTCGCTGCCGATTAACAGGTCCAAGGTCGCCAAGCTCTTAGGGTTCTCCCGCGTGGCGGACAACAGCATGGATGCGGTGTCGGATCGGGACTTTGTCGTCGAATTGTTGGCGGACAGCGCGTTGACGGCGGCGCATCTGTCCCGGCTGGCCGAGGATCTCATCCTGTGGGCGACGGAGGAATTCGGCATCATCACGCTGGATGATGCGGTGGCGACCGGCTCGAGCCTGATGCCGCAGAAGAAGAACCCGGACGTCCTCGAGCTCATCCGCGGCCAGGCCGGTCAGGCGTTCGGAGGGCTGATGGAGCTGTTAACGATGCTCAAAGGCCTGCCGCTGTCGTATAATCGAGACCTGCAGTGGGATAAGGCCGTGTTCTTCCGGGTCACCGATGGCGTGATGGATGCGCTCGAGGCGATGGACTGCGTGGTGCGCCATGTGCACCTTCGGCGGGAAGGCATTCGCCGCCTGCTGAGCCACGATGCCATCTGCGCAACGGATCTCGCCGAGCAGCTGGTGACGCGAGGCGTGGCGTTTCAACGGGCGCACGAGATTGTGGGGCGCCTGGTGCGCTCCTGCGAACGAGAGGGGAAGCGGTTGGGGGAGCTGTCACTGGCGGAGCTGCGCCGGTTTTCTCCTCGGTTCGACGAGGCGGCGCGGCGCCGGCTTGATCCGCGCCGCTCCGTCGAGCTCAAGCAAAGCTGGGGCAGCACGAACCCCCGCCTCGTGCGCCAAGCGATCGCGCGCTGGAAAAGGCAACTCACATCCAACAGGCTTGTGTAATGTGAACATTACGCATTGCACAAACCCTGTGTTTTCAGGTGGGAAAGATGCATGACTTTAAGCTGAGACGTGGGCAGCTCTATTGCGAGCGGGTGGCGGTCAATCGCATCGCCGAGGCGGTGGCGACCCCGGTCTACGTCTACAGCCATCACACGCTGGTGGATCACTTCCAAAAATTGCAGCGGGCGTTCCGCCGGCTCCATCCCATGATCTGTTTTTCGGTCAAGGCCAACGGTAACCTGGCGATCCTGAAGATCCTGGTGGGACGGGGCGCGGGATTGGATATCGTCTCCGGCGGGGAACTCTACAAAGCGCTGCGGGCCGGCTGTCCGCCCGGACGGATCGTCTATGCCAGCGTTGGGAAAAGCCGGCAGGAAATCCGGGAAGCCCTGCGGGCAAAGATTTTCTGTTTTAACGTGGAGTCAATCGCTGAGCTTGAGGCGATCAACGAGGAGGCGGGGCGACTCGGGCGGATCGCGCCGGTGGCGCTGCGCGTGAATCCCGACGTCGAAGCGCACACCCACCGCTATATCACGACGGGCACGGCGGAGAGCAAATTCGGCATTCCGCTGGCCCAGGCGGAGTCGTTGATCGCCGGCCGGTGGCGCGCATTGGCCTCAACCCGGCTGCTGGGCTTCCACCTGCACATCGGGTCGCAGATCACCAAGGCGGCTCCGTTCATCGAGGCCATCCGGCGCGTCGGACGCCTGATCGAGCGGATACGCAGGCGGGGGATGCAGATTGAGTGGCTCAATCTTGGCGGGGGGTTGGGGATCGTGTATAAAGCTGAACGCCCCCAAACCGCTCAGGCATTCGCCGAAGCCGTGCTGCCGCACCTCCTGCCATTGAAGACCAGGCTTATCCTGGAACCGGGGCGGTTCATTGCCGGGAATGCCGGCGTGCTCATCACCCAGGTGCTGTATCGAAAGGAGACACACGGCAAGCGCTTTTTGGTGGTGGATGCCGGCATGAGCGATCTGATCCGTCCGGCGCTGTATGGCGCGTATCATGAGGTGGTGCCGGTCATCAGTGACAAGCGACAAGCGACAAGCGACAAGCGACAAGCCTACGATGTGGTGGGGCCGATTTGCGAAAGCGCGGACGTGCTGGCCAGGGACCGCCGCTTACCGACGCTGGGAGAGGGCGACCGGCTCGCGATCCTTGGGGCCGGGGCGTACGGGTTTGTCATGGCCTCGAACTATAACGGACGCACGCGTCCCGCGGAGGTCATCGTGAAAGGTTCACGATGGTTCCTCGTCAGGAAGCGGGAAACGCGCGCGGACTTGCTCCGCGGCGAAACCACCCCAGCCGCCTTGACGACATGAGCAATCAGCAATCCCTGCCCGCCCCTCGCTCCACGGGGCAGGCGGGAGCAATCAGCAATCGGCGATCAACAGCGATTCCCTTCGTGAAGATGGTCGGGACGGGCAACGATTTCTTGATTGTGGAATCGTCCCCCGGGCGCTTCGCATCGCTGACGCGCCGCTGGCCGGCCATTGCGCGCGCCGTGTGCGATCGGCGGCAGGGCATCGGTGCGGATGGCCTGTTGCTGTTGGAGCCGTCTCGGCTCGGCGATGCCCGCATGCGCGTCTTCAACCCGGACGGTTCCGAGGCACAGATGTGCGGGAACGGCGCGCGGTGTGTGGTCCGCTACCTCGCGGCCCGGCCCCGTCGGCGAAACAGCACGGTGGTGCTGGAGACCGCCGGCGGAATGGTCAGGGGGTGGGTGCGCCCGCCCCGGCGCAAGGACTTTCAGGCGGGCCGGGGGGGCGAGCGCGTGCACCTGCAGATGGCCGAGCCGACCCAGGTGCGTTTGGGGTTGGAGATCCCCGTGGGAGGGCGCACCCTCTCGGCCGCCTCCGTTGACACCGGCGTCCCGCACCTGGTGGTGGGGGTGAGCGACCTGGGTGCGGTGGACGTGCACGGCTTAGGACGGCAGCTCCGCGCGCATCGCCTGTTTCAGCCGCGCGGGACGAATGTGGATTTTGTCGAAGTGGATCGCCGCGCGAGCCACCGCCTTCGTATTCGCACGTATGAGCGAGGGGTGGAAGGGGAAACCCTCGCGTGCGGGACCGGTGTTGCGGCGGCAGCCGTCATCCACGCGTTGACGCATCATGGCGTCTCGGACGGACGCGGGACTCGGCGCCGTCGGGTCGACGTGATCACCCGGGGGGGCGATCGACTCTCCCTCTCCTTCAGGCTCGTCACGCAGGGCGCGCAGCGAGTGGTGAACGATGTGGTTCTTGAAGGGCCGGTCCGCTGGATCTGTCACGGAGCGTTCTCTTGGCCCCTCAGATAGGGAGCGAGGCGATGACGGTGAGGTGGCGTGGGTCGATGGTGGCGCTGGTCACCCCCTTCCGCGAGGGGGGGGTGGATGAGGCCGGGCTGACGCGGCTGGTTGACAGGCATGTGACGTCGGGAACCAGCGCGCTGGTCCCGTGCGGGACCACGGGCGAGTCAGCCACGCTCTCTCATGAGGAGCACGATCGGGTCATCGAGACCGTGGTGCAGGCGGCCCGGGGGCGCATTCCGGTGATCGCTGGCACCGGGTCGAACAACACGAAAGAAGCGATTCGATTAACCAAACACGCCAAGGACGCCGGAGCCGATGCGGCATTGTTGATTTCGCCGTATTACAATAAGCCGACCCAGCGGGGGTTGTATCTCCACTTCAAGGCGGTGGCTGAAGCCGTAGATCTGCCGCTGGTGCTCTACAACATCGCCGCGCGCACCGCGGTGAATGTCGAGCCGGAAACCGTGGCCAAGTTGGCGGCGGATTGTCCGACCATCGTGGCCATCAAGGAAGCGAGCGGCAGCCTCGAGCAGATGAGCCGGATCCTGCAGTTGACCACTCGCCGGTTGACGCTCTTGTCAGGGGATGATGCCTTGACGTTGCCGGTGCTGTCGATCGGGGGGGCCGGCGTCATTTCCGTGGCGGCGAACATCGTCCCGAAGGACGTGGCCGCGATGGTGGGGGCGTTCGAGCAGGGCAAGATGGCCGAAGCGCGAACCTGGCATGAGCAATTGCTCCCACTGGTGAAGGCGCTGTTCATTGAGACCAACCCGATCCCGGTCAAAACCGCGATGGGGTGGCTTGGCATGATCGATCCGCACCTGCGCTTGCCGCTGTGCGCCATGGAAGGGCCGAACCTCGAACGCCTGCAAGCCGCCCTCGAAGCCTATGGCTTGCGTCGAGAACAGTTCAAAGTTCGAAGTGGAACGTTCGAAGAAAAAACAACCAACGTGAAATGCTAAACAATTCCCTTGTCGTAGTCTCTTCGAACTTCGAACCTCGAACTTCGAACTCGATACCCCGCACATGGCAATCAAACTAGTCATCTCAGGGTGTTGTGGACGGATGGGAATCCGAATCGCGTCGTTGGCGCTGGAGGACTCGATATTCGCCGTCGCGGGGGCGATTGAGACGAAGGGGCACCCGTCCATTGGACAGGATGTCGGACAGCTGGTTGGCGTCAAGCCAACCGGCACGCATGTGACCGATGATGTCAAGGGGGCGATTCAGGCCGGTGACGTCCTCATCGAATTCACCCGTCCTGAGCCCACCGTTGAGCACGTTCGCATCGCGGCCCAACTGAAGAGACCCGCCGTGATCGGCACGACGGGGCTCACGGACGCTCAACGAGCCGAGATCATCCAGGCGGCCAAGACGGTGCCGATTGTGCTCAGTCCCAACATGAGCGTGGGGGTCACGCTGCTCTTTGAGCTCGCGCAGATCGCCTCGCAGCGGCTCGGGGGGGCGTATGACGTGGAGGTGGTGGAGGCCCACCATAAAGCCAAGCTAGATTCGCCCAGCGGGACGGCGAAACGGCTGGCCGAGGTCGTGGCTGAAGGGCGTCGGCAGCCGACCGAGACGATTCCGGTGCATGCCATTCGAGCGGGCGATGTCGTCGGGGATCACACCGTCATCTTCGCCGGGCCCTCGGAGCGCCTGGAGCTGACGCACCGCGCGCAGAGCCGCGATGTGTTTGCGCTGGGGGCGCTTCGGGCGGCGCAATTTGTCGTCACTCAGCGGCCCGGGTTGTATGACATGCGTGATGTCCTGAAGAAATGACCAACCCATCAACCACGTCGTGGGCCATTGAGAAAGCGCAGCGCCTGCAGCAATTGCCGCCGTATCTGTTTGTGGAGATCGACAAGGCCAAACGGCGGCTCATCCAGCAAGGCGTGGACGTGATCGATCTGGGCGTCGGCGATCCGGATCTGCCCACGCCGCCTGCGGTCATCAAGACGTTGCAGGAGACGGCGGAAGACCCCGCCAACCACCGCTACAGCTTTACCGAAGGCCTCTCACAGCTTCGGCAAGCAATCGCCGGCTGGTATCAGCGGCGGTTCAACGTGATCCTCGATCCGGCCACCGAGGTGCTGCCGCTCCTCGGCTCAAAGGAAGGCATCGCGCATCTGCCGTTGGCCCTCGCCAATCCGGGGGACGTCGTCCTCGTGCCGGATCCGTGTTATCCGCCCTATCGCAGCGGAACGACCTTGGCGGGGGCGAGCGTGTCCGCCATGCCGCTGTTGGAAGAGAACGGTTTCCTGCCGGATTTCGGGAGCATCAACCAGAAGGCGGCCCGAAGCGCGAAGCTTCTGTTCCTCAACTATCCCAACAACCCGACGGCGGCCCTGGCAACGGAGGCCTGTTTCCAGGAAGCCATTGAGCTGGCCAACGCGTACCAGGTGGTGATTGCGCACGACGCGGCCTATTCCGAGATTGCCTTCGATGGGGTCAAGCCGATCAGCTTCCTGCAAGTTCCCGGCGCCAAGGAGGTGGGTGTGGAATTTCACAGTCTCTCCAAAACGTATCAGATGACGGGCTGGCGAGTCGGATGGGTCTGCGGCCATGCCAAGGTGGTTGCGGCGCTGGGCGAACTCAAGTCCAACCTTGACTCCGGGATTTTCCAGCCGATCCAATTCGCTGCGATTGAAGCGCTGCGAGGCGATCAGGCCTCCCTCGGAGAGGCCGTGGCGACCTATCAACAGCGGCGTGACGTGCTGGTTGAAGGTCTCGCCAAATCCGGGTGGGAAATCCCTAAGCCGAAGGCGGCCTTCTACGTGTGGGCCACGGTGCCCGGCGGAGGCCCATCGATCGACTTCGCCGCACGGGTCCTCGAGCAGGCCCACGTGGTGATCACCCCGGGCGTTGGGTTCGGCGCCCATGGGGAGGGCTATGTGCGTTTCAGCCTGACGGTGCCGACCGACCGCCTTCAAGAAGCCGTCTCCCGCATCGCCAACATCCTATAGTCACTCGGTCACTCGGTCGCTTGGCCACTGACATGGCTCGCGTCTTCCTCGGCATCGGCACAAACGAAGGCGACCGCCTCGAGAACATCTCTCGGGCCACTCAGATCCTTGCGGCGTCCGGGGCGGCGCGCCTCATCCAGATGGCGACGATCGCCGAGACCCCGCCACTCGGTCCTCCGCAACGCGACTATTTGAATACGGTGGTTGAAGTGGAGACGACGCTGCCGCCGCAGGAGCTCTTGGAATGCGTGAAGCGACTTGAGCAGCAGCTCGGCCGAGCGCCTTCATCGCAGCGATGGGGCCCTCGGATCATTGATGTGGATATCCTGTTGTATGAGGATCGCATCGTCGAGGAGGAGCGGTTGACCATCCCCCATCCGCAGCTGCACCAGCGGCGGTTTGTGCTGGAGCCGTTGGCGCAGTTGGCACCGGATCTGGTGCATCCCGTGTTGAAACGGACCGTCCAAGAGCTGCTGGAAGAACTGACCAGCACCAAGCACCCCCGGCCCGCCGAGCGCACTGGCCGGGGCGGGCAAGCACCAAGCACTCAGCATGAAGCGGAGAGTAGCCGGGGCGAACAATGCGGGTCATCAGGCGGGTGAAGGAAATGGTGAAGGCGGCGGAGAGGTGGCGCCGCAGAGGAGCAACCATCGGATTTGTGCCGACGATGGGGGCGTTGCATGAGGGGCATCTCTCGCTGATTCGAGCCGCGCGCCGGGAGCACGACGTGGTGGTGGTGAGCGTCTTTGTCAACCCGCTGCAGTTCGGACCGACGGAGGACTTCGCCCGGTACCCGAGGGATCTCCCGCGCGATGCGCGCCTGGCTGCCTCCGAAGGCACGGATGTGGTGTTTGCGCCTGAGGCCTCCGAGATGTACCCGGCAGGATGCTGCACGCGTGTGGAGGTGGAGGGCCTCAGCCACCGCCTGGAAGGCGCGATGCGGCCGGGACATTTTCGCGGGGTGACGACGGTGGTCGCGACCCTCTTTCACATCGTGCAGCCGACGACCGCCTACTTCGGCCAAAAAGATTATCAACAAGCCGCCATCATCAAGCGCATGGTGCAGGATCTCCGTCTGCCCGTCCGGGTTCGGGTCCTGCCGACAATCCGCGAGCTGGATGGCTTGGCGATGAGTTCTCGTCACGCGTCCCTCAGTCAGACGGAGCGGCGGCAAGCTGGCGTCCTGTTTCGCGCGCTGACGTCGGCGGAAGACGCCATTCACGATGGCGAGCGAGATCCCCATCGGCTGCGCAGGCGAATCAGCCGGCTGATCCAGCAACAGCCGCGCCTCCGCGTGCAGGCGATCGCCATCGTCGACGCCGTCACCCTGGAACCCGTGAAGGCGCTCACGGGACGGGTGGCGATTCTCGTCGCGGCCCGCCTCGGGCGCACGCGGCTTATTGACAATCTTCTCGTCGACGTGACATAATACCCCGACGGTGAGATGACGATGCTGCGGACGATGTGCAAGTCCAAAATCCACGGGGCGACGGTCACGGAGGCGAACCTCCAATATACCGGCAGCCTCACGCTGGATCCGTTGCTGATGCGCGGTGCGGATCTTGTGCCGTATGAGCAGGTCCACGTGGTCAATCTCAACAACGGCGCGCGCCTGGAGACGTACTGCATCGAAGGCGTGGCCGGCTCGGGCACGGTGTGCCTGAACGGCGCGGCCGCTCGCCACGCCGCGGTGGGGGACAAGGTCATCATCATTTCGTACGCGCATGTCACGGAAGATGAAGTCGCGCATCTGGTCCCGAAACTCGTCTTCGTGGATGACCGGAATCAGGTCTCGCAGATTCAACAAACTGAATTGTTGCGGTGACGCCACAGAAGACGGTCGGGATTGTCGGCTGCGGGACGATCGGGTGCGAGCTCGCACGATTCCTTGAGCGCAACTATCAGCATGCGGCGAAGATCGTCGCCCTGGCAGATCGAAAACGAGACGCCGCAAGGACCCTTCAGCAACGCCTCCTCAGTCATCCGCCCATCGTCAGCCTTCCAGAGCTCATCCGTCGCAGCCAGCTCGTGCTTGAAGCGGCCTCCGCGGCGCTCGCGCCTCGCGTGGCGCGCCTGGCTCTTGAGGCAGGATGCGACGTGCTGATCATGAGCAGCGGCGGTTTGCTCACGTCGACGGCCTGGCAACGGGCGGTAGCACGCTCCAAGGGTCATCTCCACATTCCCAGCGGGGCGCTCGGCGGAATCGACGGCGTGAAGGCTCTGGCCGCGGGTTCCATCCGGCGGGTGCGATTGACGACCCGCAAGCCCCCACAGGCGCTCGCCTCAGCGCCCTTCGTGCGGGCGCGACATCTGCGTCTGACCCGTCTTCGCCGACCCACCGTGCTCTTCGAGGGCTCACCGGCCGAGGCCGTCAGGGCCTTCCCACAGAATACGAACGTGGCCGCGACGCTGGCCTTGGCTGCCTCACATGGGCTGCAGGGGCGTCCGGCCGTGACGATTCGCGTCATGGCTGACCCCTCGATTCGCGTCAATCGTCACGAGGTGGAGGTTGAAGGGACGCAGGGTCGTCTGAGGTGCCTGATCGAAAGCCGCCCGTCGGCGACCAATCCCAAAACGAGCCAGTTGGCGATCGACTCGGCGCTGGTCACGTTGCGCCAGCTCTTTGAACCGATTCGGATCGGCACGTAAGGAGAGCAGTGCATTCCAAATTCTAGAAAGGGGGTGAGTACACGTGGCTGAGAAAGTGGCAAAGGTGGGCATCAAGAAGCAATCGGGGTACCTCTACTTTGTCGACAAGCAGGGCGACATCTCCCGAGCGAGAATGGCGCGCGGGGGTCAGCGGCGCCGCCGCAGTCGGCGAAGATAATTCTTGGGGACGGTTCTAGTGTTGACGATCGAGCGGAGCACATAGAACCGTCCCCAATTTTTCTCTCATCACCCATCATGTCCTCTGAAGACGTCATCAGGATCCGAGGGGCAAGGGAACATAACCTCAAGCACATCGACCTCGTCCTCCCTCGCAACCGGTTGATCGTGATGACCGGGCTCTCCGGCTCGGGCAAATCGTCGCTGGCGTTTGACACGCTCTACGCCGAGGGCCAGCGACGGTATGTCGAGAGCCTCTCGGCCTACGCCCGCCAATTTCTTGAGCGGCTCGAGAAACCGGATGTGGAAGCCATCGAAGGGCTCTCCCCGGCCATCGCCATCGAACAGCGGAGCGTGGGGGGCAACCCGCGCTCCACGGTCGCCACGCAAACCGAGCTCTATGATTACCTGCGCGTGCTGTTTGCGCGCGCCGGGGTGCCGCAGTGTCCCGCGTGCCGTCTGCCCATCAGTCACCAATCCGCCCAGGAGATCGCAACGCACATCCTGCAGCTTCCCGTCGGAACCGAGCTGACCCTGTTGGCCCCGCTCGTGCGGGGACGCAAAGGGGAGCACCTCGAGCTCTTGCGAGACGTCAAACGGCAGGGGTTTGTGCGCGTGCGCGTGGATGGTCTCGTGCGCGATCTGGACGAGCCGATCCGCCTTGCGAAAACACGGGCCCACGCCGTTGAAGCGGTGGTCGATCGGGTGACGCTCGAGGACGGGGTGAAAAGCCGGGTGACCGAATCCATCGAAACCGCCCTGCGCGTCGGAAAGGGCGTCGTGATCGTCGCCACCAAGCACCAAGCACCAAGCACCAAGCACCAAGCTCAAAAGGCTTCTCACTTCCAACCTCAAACCTCCAGCGAACTGGTGTTCAGTGGGTTGTACGCGTGCGTCAAGTGCGGGTTCAGTTTCTCGGAGATTTCGCCGAGGATTTTTTCGTTCAACTCGCCGTACGGCGCCTGCCCGACATGCGACGGCTTGGGGACGCGTCTTGAGATCGACCCGGATTTGGTGGTGCCGGATCGCTCCAAGTCGCTACGGGAGGGCGCCATTGAGCCGTGGAAGCGCGGCGGGATGCACATGATGATGTACTACACGCGCCTCCTGCGAGAAGTCGCCGACTTCTATCGGGTCAGCCTGGACACCCCCTTCCGGCGGCTGGACCGGAAGCACCAGCGGTACATCCTGCACGGGTCGGCTGATGAAATCTGGGGAGATCGCTATGAAGGCGTGATCCCGAATCTGGAGCGGCGATTCCGCCAGACGCAGTCGGACTACGTGAAGGAAGAGATTGCCAAGTTCATGAGCGTGCTGCCCTGTCCCTCCTGTCACGGCGCGCGGCTCAAACCGGAAAGCCTGGCGGTGGTGATTGCTCAGCAGTCCATCGCCAACGTCACGCGGATGTCGGTGGCGGCCGCGCAGGAATGGATTCGGGCCATTCAATGGAGCCCGCGACAGGAGCCCGTGGCTGCTCCCGTCGTGAAAGAGCTCGCGCAGCGGCTTCAATTTCTCCTCGACGTGGGGCTGGGGTATCTGACCCTGGATCGTCAGGCCAACAGCCTCTCCGGCGGGGAGGCCCAACGGATCCGTCTGGCGACCCAGGTGGGCTCCGGCCTGGTCGGCGTGCTGTACATTTTGGATGAGCCATCCATCGGCCTGCATCCGAGGGATAACGGCAGGCTCCTCAACACGCTCATCAGGCTCCGGGACCTCGGCAACACCCTCGTGGTGGTCGAGCACGACGAGGAGACGATTCGGCACGCGGATTACCTCGTGGATCTGGGGCCCGGAGCGGGGAAGCACGGCGGGGAAGTCGTGGTCGCCGGTTCCCTCAAGGCGCTGCTGGCGTGTCCCCGCAGCGTGACGGCTCAGTACTTGATCGGAGCGAGGGCGATTCCGATCCCGGCTCGCAGGCGCGCAGTCTCGGGCCGGCCGCAACTGATCGTCAAGAGGGCGTACGAGCATAACTTGAAAGCGATCGATGTCGTCTTTCCGCTGGGGCTGTTCGTCTGCGTCACCGGCGTGTCGGGATCAGGCAAGTCCACATTGATCGATGAGATCCTCTACCGCGCGCTGGCTCGGCGCCTGTACGGGGCCAAGGAGAAACCGGGTGCGCATGACGGCATCGCGGGCATCGAGCACCTGGACAAGGTCATCGTGATCGACCAGTCGCCGATCGGACGCACGCCCCGCTCCAACCCGGCCACCTACACCGGCGTCTTCAGTCCGATTCGCGAGCTGTTCAGCCGCACGGCGGAAGCCCGCCTGCGTGGGTTTGCGCCCGGTCGCTTCAGCTTCAACGTGAAGGGAGGCCGCTGCGAGGCCTGTGAGGGGGACGGGATCAAGCGGATCGAGATGCACTTCCTCCCGGACGTCTACGTCCACTGCGAGGTGTGCAAGGGGCGGCGGTTTAACGAGCAGACCCTGCAGGTGACCTACAAGGGAACGTCCATCGCGGACGTGCTGGCGATGACGGTGGATGAGGCCCTTGAGCTGTTCGCCAATGTGCCGGGCGTCGTGGAGAAGTTGCGCACGATCCAGGAGGTGGGCTTGGGCTATCTTGAGTTGGGGCAATCCGCCACCACCCTCTCAGGCGGGGAAGCCCAGCGCATCAAGCTCTCCAAAGAGCTCTCCAAGCGCGCCACCGGCCGGACGGTGTATCTGCTGGATGAGCCCACAACCGGGCTGCATTTCGCGGATGTGGAAAAATTATTGAAGGTGCTGCACCGGCTGGTGGACCATGGCAACACGGTGATCGTCATCGAGCACAACATGGAAGTGATCAAGACCGCCGACTATTGTGTTGATCTGGGGCCGGAGGGCGGAGAAGCCGGCGGGTATCTCGTGGCCGCGGGCACCCCCGAGGAGCTCACGCGGGTCCCCGCTTCGCACACCGGCCAATTCCTGAAACGGATCTTATCCAAAACCGCAGCTTCCCATGTCGCGACAGCCCCCGCCAGCTGAGCTCGCCCCGCCCGCTAAGCTCGCCCCGCATGTTTTGCTTCGCAAAACGAAGCAAGCGGGGCTCGCCACGGGCGGGGCGCTGTGGGCCTACCTATTTACTATCACCATGCTCATCGCGATTCATCCGAGGGCATGGGCGCAGGAGGGCTCGTCGGTGGAGGAGCGGTACCGCGCGGCGCAGGAGGCGTTCCTTCGGGAGGATTTTGCGCGGGTGGTGGCGTTGGGTGCGTCGTTTCCCGACGACGCCTCAGAACCGTTCACCGCCGCGCACGTGCGCATGAGCCTCTGGTACGCCCTCAGCCTTGAGCGGCTCCAGCGGGCGGGCGATGCGTTGCGGGAGGTCGACACGATCAAAACGCAGCTCGCGGCGCACCCGGACATGGCGGAGGGCCCGCGGCTTGTTACGGAGACGCTGTTTTGGGATGGCGAAATCAGCCGCCGGACGCAGGAGTGGCTGCGCGCCCGACGCGCGTACCATCAGTTGCTCGTCCAATCTCCTCACTCGATCTGGCGGTTGCCGGCGCAAGTGGGGTTGGGGCTGGTGCTGTTTCAACAGCAGGCGTATGACGTCGCCAGGGAGCAGGTCCAGGAGGCGGCTCGAGGTCCGATTGAATCCCCGGCCGTCCAAGACGCGATGCTCCTCGAGGGACTGTGCGATCTCAAGCTGGGTCGGTTTCCCGACGCGCAGCGACTCTTTGAGGAATTGCTGGCTCAGCCGCTCACGGCGGAGGTGCGTTGGCAAGTGATGGTGTATCTGAGCGAGGTGTTGGCAGGGCTCGGACGCCCGGATGAGGCGTTGGCACAGTATCAGCAGGTGATGATCGAAGGGCCGACCTCTTCGTGGGCTCGGCTTGCGCGATTCGGCGTCGGGTGGACGCATTTCCAGCAGCAACGGTACCGAGAGAGCCTCGAGGCGTTCAAAGAGTATGTGATGGCCCTTCCCTCCGCGGCGAGACAGCGGGCGGATCTGCCGTGGAGAGGACGAACAGGTTCTGACGGCCTGACTGAACCGCCGAGGTCCCGAGGGGCGACCGAGGAAGCCTTTGCCCAACTGTGGTTCGCGCAAGGGCGCTGCCTGATGGAGCTGGGTGATGAGGAAGCCGCCTTATCGTACTTCGAAACGCTGGAGCAGATCTTTCCTGACCATCCGCTCAGCCTCGACGCCGGCCTCAGCCATTCGGAACTGCTGGAGCGGCTCGATCGTCTCGCTGAAGCGCGAGACGTGGCGGAAGGGTTACGGCATCGGTCGCTGCCCCCCCTTCAGCACCAGCGGCTGCAGCTGCGGTTGGGCGCGTTGGATCTGGCGGCCGGAGACGCGAAGATGGCTCAGGCGCGATTTCGTTCCGTCGCAGACGCGCGCGAGGCAGCCCTGCGTCAAGCTGCCTACAACGGCTTGGGGGACGCCGCACTCTTTCTGGGACATGACGAGGACGGCGCGTCATGGTACGAACAGGCAAGGGCGCTCGAGGCTCGCAGCCCCGCGGGCCACTACGCGGCCTATCAGCTGGGGCGGTTGCTCTTGAAAGCCGGCCACCGGCAAGAGGCCATTGAGCAATTCCGGAGTTTAAGCGACTTGTGGGATGCTCGCTTGGCGCTGGCGTTGTCGTACCTGATGAGCGGCGAGTCCGAGGCGGCGCGCGAGGCGTTGCGACGGGCCGTGCAGGAGGCTTCAGACGGCCGGCAAGCCGCGCGCGTGGACTACTACCAAGCACTCTTGGCGATCCAGGACGGGGATGTCGAAGAAGCCAAACGGCTGTGTCGGGAGGTCAGTCTCAAGGTGCCTCGGTCCGACGAAGCCTTTGAAGCCCAGTTGCTGCTGGCGGATCTGTTGGCCGGCGAAGGATCGTGGGAAACCTCGCTGATCAGCCTGCAGCCGCTGCTTCAGGCGTTCGGCAACCTCTCCATCCGTCGTCGAGGCGCGTTGGCCCTGCGGCTCGGCCACCTGGCTCGGCAAGCCGGCTCGTATGCGATTGCGATCCGGTGGTACGACACGGCGTGGCCGCTGATTCCCTCGCAACAGGGCGAGCTTGACTATCGTATCGCTTCCTGTTATGAAGAGGGAGGGGATTGGGTGGCGGCCAGCAATCGGTATCGAGCGATCCAGCAACCTCCGTGGAGCATCCGCGGACGGCTGGCGGCGGCGAAACTGTTGGAGCGCGACGCGCAATGGCAGGAAGCCCGGCGCCTGTACCAATCCATCGTGCAGCAATCCGTTCCGGAAGCGAAAATCGCCCAAGAGCGTCTGATGGCGCTCGGTGCGTTGGAGCAAGAGGAGTAAATGCCCTCTGCCCTGCAGCTCATGATGGAAGCGGGGGCGGTCGTCAAGATCGTCCTCCTGATCCTGTTTGGCTTCTCCGCCTTCTCCTGGGCGATCATCGGCTACAAGTTCCGGCAGATGACCCTCGCGGCCAGGCAGTCGGATGAGTTTCTCAACGCCTTTCGCCAACGCCGGGCCGCGCAGGATCTCAGCGTCCTGCTTGCGACAGCGAAGGCGCGTCCGTCCAGCCCGCTGGCCAACGTGTTTCAAGCGGTCTTTACCGACCATCTCCCGCGCCATCCTGAGGAGTGCCGGCGGCTCGTCACGCGCTACGAGGCGCTCGAATCCGCCAAGCTTGAGTCGCGGCTGACGTTTTTGGCGACGACCGGCTCGACCACGCCGTTCATCGGGCTCTTCGGCACCGTGTGGGGTATCATGGATTCGTTTCGCTCAATCGGCGCCTCCGGCTCCGCCTCCCTGGCGGTCGTTGCACCCGGCATCGCGGAAGCGCTGGTGGCCACCGCCATGGGGTTGGCCGCCGCGATCCCGGCCGTGGTGGCGTACAATTATTACCTCAGCCGCGCCCGGCGTCTGACCATCGCGATGGAGGATTTCTCCGAGGACCTTCTAGCTCTTCTTGCGAAGCCGTCGTGAGATGAGAGCGTCGCAGTCCCGGGGGGCGATGGCGGAGATCAACGTCACCCCCCTGGTGGACGTGATGCTCGTACTGCTCATCATCTTCATGGTGACGGCCCCGCTGCTCGAGCAGGGCATTGACGTCCGCCTGCCCCACGCCTCAACCGCCGGCACGACCGGCTCGGCTGGATTCGTCATCACCCTCAGCAAAGATCACCTGGTCTACCTCGAGGGGGAGCTGATGACCCTGAAGGAGCTAAAGGATCGGCTCTCGCGCGCGGAACCGTCAGCCGGCGTGGTGATCCGCGCGGATCGGTACGCCTACGTGGACAAGCTCATTGAATTGTGGGATCTGTGTCGGGCTGCTGGCCTGCAGTCAGTGCATATTGCGACACTCCCTGAATGAGGAGGGGTCATGATCATTGAGATCGGCATTGTGGCGGGGGAGATCTGGCACTACCTGGACGAGCATGGCGAGGTGGCGTTTTCTGAGGTGGTGAAGGGGATCGGGCGCCCTCAGGACGTCACGCTCATGAGTCTAGGGTGGCTCGGCCGGGAAGGCCACGTCGTGATCCAGCCTCAGGGCGGTGACATGCGGGTGGCGTTACGGAAACCCAGCGCCTGAGTGCGGAGTGCGGAATGGAAAAATGGAACGATGCGTAGTGGTATTCGTGACGTGTCCATCCCTCAAGAGCGCGAAACAGCTCGCGCAACACGTCGTCAAGGCGCGGGTGGCGGCCTGCGTCAACATCCTGCCAGAAATCCGCTCCCTGTTCCGGTGGCAAGGCAAGGTTGATCAGGCCAAGGAGACCCTCCTGCTGATCAAGACGACCGCCAGGCGATTCCCGGCGCTGAAACGACACATCCTCCGCTCGCATCCGTATGATGTGCCTGAGGTGATCGCCTTGCCGGTCGTAGCGGCGCATCGGCCGTACACGACGTGGGTGGCTCAGAGCGTGCGAGGCGCTTGACGGCGCCGTCGACCATCAGGCATACTCTAACCGACAGACGAGTTAGTCGTTCCATTGACTGGCGAGAAGGGCAAACTCACGGTGACGTGAGGACGCCCCCCACCCCCTGGCTTTCTTGCGAAAGCAAGAATAGGGGGAGCTTGGGGGGCCCCGCAGGCTCTGATTTGCCCCGTGAAATGCGAAGCATTTCCGGGACTGAGTCCCCGAAATCGCTCCGCGATTTCTGGGGGCGAAGCAAATCATGCGGGGCAAAGCTACGGGCCCAGCACGAATTGTGGGTCGCCGAGTTGCCGACCAGGAACCTGAGTGCTGGGTTGCCGAGCTGCCGAACCAGGGCGGCTCGGCCTTTTGTTTACGGCTGGTAGGTGAACACTGACGGCTCATGGCCAAGCGACAAGCGACAAGCGACAAGCGACAAGTTTTTCTGCACCTGTCACCTGTCACCTGTCACCTGTCACCTGCTGAGCGGGGGATGGTGCTTGGGATTGTGGTGGTGATGGCAGTGGTCGCTTCGGCCGCAGCGTTCGCCGCGCTGAACGTCGCACTCAGCCGCAGCCGCCGTCCCGGGGTCTTCTCTACCGAGCGCTACCTGCGCGCGCGCTATGCCGCCGAAGCGGGTGTGGTGTGGGCGACCCAGCAGTTGTGGGGCTCGCCCACGGAATGTTTCGACAACCCGCCATCGCCCTATCCCGAGCATCTCGTGGACGATGACGCCGATCCAGGCACCCCGGCGATTCCCGTCGACATCATCGCCACGCCATGCCCGACGGACAGCCCGCCGAATGAGGTCGTCCTGCGGGCGGTAGTGACATACTGAGTGACCAGTGACCAGTGACTAGTGACTAGTGACTGGTGACCAGTGAAAAGAGACAAGAGACAAGCGATATGAGACCAGCACTCAGCACTCAGCACTCAGCAATCAGCAACCGGAGACAAGAGACAAGAAGCATGCCCCACGTCCCATGTCCCACGTCCCGTGTCTCAGCATTCACGCTGGTGGAGCTGATCGCCGTGGTGGTGATCTTGGGGATCCTCATGGTGACCGGGGCGGTGTCCTACACCACCATGGTTGAGCGCAGCCGCTGGCGGACGGCTCAGGATCTGTTGCTGGCAATCTACTACGGGGAGCAGGCGTACCAGTCGATCAACCGGACGTTCTCGGGGGGGCTTGTCCCGGGCAGCTCGGCCGCGGAGTGGCGGGCCATCTATATGGAAAACCCGAATCTTGCGTCAATCCCCATCACCTTCACGGTTTCCGGCGGCGCCGCCACCTTCACCGCGACAGCCACCTCTTCCTCGGGCCAGTCCATGACGGTGAATGAGTCGCGGATCTGGTGCGGCGGTGAGACGGATCCCAGGGCATGTCCTACATGGCGCTTCCCATGAACCGACCTTCAGGAAGTGCGGAATGCGAAATGCGGAATGCGGAATTGTCGGTTACTTCGAACTTCAAACTTCGAACTTCGAACTCTCAGAACGCGATGACGCTCGTTGAGATCGTAGCGGCCCTGGTCATCAGCGGCGTCGTCACGGTCGGCACCCTGACGGCGCTCACGACAGCGGTTCGGCTCATGAACAGCGTCGGGGTCCAGGTCGATCCCGAAGCGGACGGGCTTGCCCAACAAACCCTGGAACGTTACCGCAACCGGATCGCCTGCGACGATCCGTGGTTTGAGGGTGGGGTCACGCCCTGCGTGCTCCTGAATAATCCGACGATCGGTGACGATCCGCTGCCTTCTCCGACCACGGCGACTTCGCGGACGTTTGCGCTCACGTCAGGGCCGGACGGGGATGCAGACGGTGCTCCGGACTACTACATCATGGCGGTCAACGTGAAGACACCTGAATGACACGTGACATGAGACCAGAGACAATTAAGCACCAAGCACCAAGCACCAAGCACCAAGCGACGCGGGACCTGTCTCAAGTCTCCTGTCTCCTGTCTCCTGTCTCAGGTGTGACGCTGGTGGAACTCGTCGTGGCTGGCACGCTAGGCGTGATGGTGATCCTGGCGATTCAGCGGATCGATGCGACGCGAATTGCCCTGATGGGCGAAATCCGGCGTGTGTCCTCGGAGGCGCCGGCCGAAGCGACGAGGGCCCTCAGCCACATGGCCGCGATGTTCGAGCAGGCGGACCGCGTCATCCTGGTGGACCCCGGCACACCGGGCTGCGGGGCGGGCTGCTCGGCGGACATCTGGCTGCGCATCCCGCTGGCGAACGACCTGGACAACGCTGCCAATTACCAGTGGGCGCAGTATCGTCTTGTGGGGAGCGCCGATGGGCCGCAGGTGCGGTTCTACCGGCTCACCGGAGACTGCAATCCCGATGACAGGTTCCTCTATATCACTTCTCTGGTGGTGACGTATGAGCCGGTGGCCGGCGCCCCGCCGGGCAGCGAGCCTGATCCGGCGAATTTCCCGAATCTTGCAGCGGAGCAGGACAACAATGTCCTGACGATCCGGGTCGATTCCACCGACCGTCAGACGAACGAGACCACGACGTATTGGGCGGGGGCCGCGCTGCGCGCCGGCACCTACAGCGATGTGGCGACGGGGGTCTCGGACGTCAGTCCTCCACCGGCGAGCGGATGTTAAGACGAGCACCAAGCAGCAAGCACTAAGTACCAAGCAACAAGGGACGAGTGACAGGTTGGTGCGTTCATGCGTTAAGGCGTTTATGCGTTCGTGCTTCAGGCGTTCAACGCATCAACGCGCAAACGCACTAACGCACTAACTGAAGGAGGTGTGTGCGATGGCAAAGCAGCAACCACGGGTCCATGTCTGGCTCACGTTGGTTGTGCTGCTAGGCACGGCGGTCTACGCCATCGCCGAGGATTTGACGCTGGTGACCTACTACCCCTCGCCGCGCGGGGTGTACAACGAGCTGCGCACACGGGGCAACGTCCAGATCGGCTCAATCACCGCGCCAGCCGATCCGACTACCGCCCCAAGGCTCCATGTGGTCGGGGGCGCGGATACGACCCAAGTGCTGATCACCGCCAACGCCACGCAGTCTAACTCCGCAAGTCCCCTCCTTCGGGCGTATACGAGCGACGGGACGACCGAGCTCTTCCGCCTCCACTCCGACAGCATGTTCAACCTCTTTGTCGGCGAGTGGGCGGGCCGGTTGAACGCTACCAGCGGGGGCCTTAATGGTCTCTACAATACCTTCATCGGATCCAGGACCGGCTTCTTCAACACCACGGGGTGGTCCAACACCGCCACCGGGACGCAGGCGCTTAGCCGCAACACGACGGGGAACGCCAACACCGCCACCGGGAAAACCGCGCTTGAATCCAACACCACCGGGGGCGGCAACACCGCCACCGGGGCGAATGCGCTTCGCGCCAACACCACGGGAGCCGCCAACACCGCCACGGGGCAGTATGCGCTTGTCACCAACACCATAGGGTATTCCAACACCGCCATGGGAGTCTTTGCGATGGAACTCAATACCAGCGGGTACGCGAACACCGCCATCGGCGTCTATGCGCTCGGTGCCAACACCACGGCGGCCGACAATACCGCCATCGGATCGAATGCGATGCGCTCCAACACCATCGGGACCGCGAACGTCGCCACAGGGACCGTTGCGCTTCGTTTCAACACGACCGGGTCGCGAAACACGGCCACGGGTTTTGCTGCGCTGGCCCAAAACACCACGGGCGCCAATAACACCGCCATGGGGAATGCGGCGCTCTGGAGCAACAGGACGGGCGCCAATAACACCGCCCTGGGCTACGAAGCAGGCGGCAACATCACCACCGGCTCAAACAACCTCGTGATCGGGTATGACATCGACGCCCCGTCACCCACTGGGAGCAATCAACTGACCATCGGCAACCTCATCTTCGGCACCGGCGTCGACGGCACGGGCACGACGCTGTCAACCGGCGGCGTGGGGATCGGTACCTCCAACCCCGGCACAGCCCGGCTGGCGGTGATGGGCGGCAACGTCGGCATCGGGACGACGGCTCCTGCGCAAAAGCTGCACCTCATCGGCTCCGGCACAGGGTCGAATCTGGCGCGGATCCGCGTGACGTCAACCGACAATCAGGCCGGCATCGGATTCATGTCCAATAACACCAACGAGGTCGTCGTGTATTCACCGGTTGCCACCGATGATTTGCGCATCTGGCTCAACGGTGCCGATCGGCTGTCGGTCACCAGCGCCGGCCGCGTCGGGATTGGGACGACCGCTCCTGCTGGAGTGCTGTTGCATGTTCGGAGTGGAGGGGCAGCGGTCCCCGCAGGGCTTTTCGAAAAAACAGTGGCGGGTGCATTTCCGACGTTGATAGTCCGTGCAGCCGGAGGGGGGCTGGCGCTCGATGTGACAGGTGATGTGAACATCACGGGCACCCTCACGACGGTACCGCCCAAGGCGTTTCGAATCAATCATCCTCTCGATCCCGAGAACCAATGGTTGATTCACGCAGCGATAGAAGGTCCGGAGGGAGGCGTATACTATCGCGGAGAGGCGCGCCTCATGGAGGGGAGGGCCGAGGTGACGCTGCCATCCTACTTCGAGGCGTTGACGCGTCCGGAGGGGCGGACGGTGTTGGTGAGCCCGCTTGCTGAGGCGGATGAGCCGGTGTCGATGCTGGCCGTCGGCCGCGTGCGCGATGGACGATTTACCGTGAGGGCGCTCGATGGCAACAACCCCTCCCAGCCATTCTACTGGGAGGTCAAGGCCGTGCGCGCCGATGTCTCGCCATTGGAGGTAGAGGTGGACAAAACAACCAGTGACCAGTGACTGGTGACTCGTGACCAGTGATAGGTAACAGGAAGAGAAAAACTTGTCACTTGTGACCTGTCACCTGTCACCACGTGGTGGAAATGAGGAGATGAGTGCGATGGCAAAGCAGCAACCACGGGTCCATGTCTGGCTGATGCTAGCTGTGCTGCTGGGCACGGCGGTCTACGCCATCGCCGAGGATTTGACGCTGGTGACCTACTACCCCTCGCCGCGTGGGGTCTACAACGAGCTGCGCGCGCGCGGCAACGTCCAGATCGGCAGCATCACCGCCCCGGCCGATCCGGCCACCGCGCCAAGGCTGCACGTGGTTGGGGGCGCGGATACGACGCAAGTGCTGATCGCCGCCAACGCCACGCAGTCCAACACCAATCCACTCCTTCGGGCGCTTGCGAGCAACGGAACGACCGAGTTGTTCCGGCTCCACTCCGACGACACGTTCAACCTCTTTCTTGGCAGCAACGCGGGCCAGTCGAACACCGTCACCGGAGTGTTCACTCAGGGCCTCTTCAATACCTTCGTCGGGTCCGGAGCTGGTTTCTCCAATACCAGGGGAGAAGAGAACACCGCGGCTGGGTCACTGGCGCTATCCAGCAACACCACGGGATGGCGGAACACGGCTGTCGGGTTTCGCGCGCTTGAATCGAACACGACGGGAGGGGCCAACACGGCCATGGGGCGTCGCGCTCTTCGCGCCAACACCACGGGAGGCGCCAACACGGCCACCGGGGAAAACACCCTTCGCGCCAACACCACGGGAGGCGCCAACACCGCCACTGGGGCGTCTGCGCTTGAATTCAACACCACGGGAGATGGCAACACCGCCACCGGCATGCGTGCGCTTTCTATCAACACCACGGGCCGGTTCAACACCGCCACCGGGGACGCCGCGCTTGCCTCCAACACCACGGGAGGCGCCAACACCGCCACCGGGTCAGCCGCGCTTGCCCGCAACACCACGGGTGCCAACAACATCGCCATGGGTTTCGGGGCTGGCGACAACGTCACCGTCGGCTCGAACAACATTGTCATAGGCTTTGATATCGACGCGCCGTCAGCTGCTGGCAGCAATCAATTGACCATCGGCAACCTCATCTTCGGCACCGGCGTCGACGGCACGGGCACGACGCTGTCAACCGGCGGCGTAGGGATCGGGACGACAACCCCGACGGCGAAGCTTCACGTGGTGCAGGAAGGCCCAGCCCCCGCGTTATGGGTCGATGACACCGCGGGGGATACGACCCCATTCATTGTCACCGCGGTTGGCAGCGTCGGCATCGGGACGACGGCTCCTCTGAACACGCTCCACGTACACAGTGCCGGTGGCGTGGCGCCTCGCCTCCGGTTCACCAATCCCGTGACTGGGGCTGGCGGAGCCGACGGCGCGTGGCTCGGACAAGGAGGTCCTGGGGGGCCCGGGCTCTTGCCCGACTTCGTCCTCTGGAACTTGGAAAATGCTCCGCTGCGTTTCGGTACGAACAACACCCCGCGAATGATCATCACTGGCGGCGGCTTCGTCGGGATCGGGACGACCAATCCCTTGGCGCGCTTGCAGGTTCGGACGGGTGGAGCGACCGTCGCAGGGGCTTTCCAAAACACGACGCCTGGAGGGACGGCGCTGACTGTCCAGGGCAGAGTTCTCGTCAACGGCGATATGAGCGTCATCGACGGCACCTTCACCGCAACGGACAAGCGATTCACAATCAACCATCCGATCGATCCGCAGAGGAAGTTGTTGATCCACGGCACGCTGGAAGGTCCGGAGTCGGCGGTCTTCTACCGAGGCGAAAGCGCGCTGACCAACGGGACGGCGACCCTCGCGCTGCCGGCGTACTTCGAAGCGTTGACGCGTCCGGAGGGGCGGACGGTCATGGTGACGCCGAAGGGGCTCACCCCATTCGCCGTGAGCGCGACGGAAGTGCAAGACGGCCGGTTTAGCGTCTACGGCACGAAAGCCGATGGCGCGTTCTACTGGGAGGTTAAGGCGGTCCGCGCCGATGTGCCGCCACTTGACGTGGAAGTGGACAAAACAACCAGTGACCAGTGACCAGTGACAGGTGACAGGAGGAGAAACACTTGTCGCTTGTCCCTTGCCGCTTGTCACC
>MHGA01000003.1 GCA_001804415.1 Candidatus Aquivivens invisus | reverse complement strand
AAGAAGTTCCGGCGCAACAGAAGTAACCCGAACCGTCCCTCCGCGGTTCGCCGGCCCACGGCCCACGCGACGCCCGCCACGACGACAGCCAGCGGCGCAGCGGCCCAGTCGACCAACTCCGGCTGACCGAGAACCATTCCCCCCAACACCAGTAGCCCCGCCGAGGACGCGCTGGTCGCGACGAGCAGTGCGATCAACGGGTTGCCGCCTTCGCGAGGGTCATCGTCCTCGCCGGTGTTCCAGGCAGGCGGCGCGTCCCCATCTTTCCACCACTCTCCGCGCCGCCTCGTGTCTGGACCATCGGTATAGGTTGTCCCCGTCCACTCCCGGCCCGGCTTCCAGCTGGTCGGCGATGGTTTCCAGGAGGATCCTTGAGGCGCGTCAGAATCGGGCAGCTCTTCGCCGGCGTCGTCGCGAGCGCGCATGCGACGCATCAGATCTCGCGCGAGCATCACGGTCCCAATCCCCAGCAGTACCACCAGCCCCACCGGTCCGATCAACAGATTCACGACGAGCGACACGATCCCCTCATTCCAGGCGACATCCGCCGCCACCGCCACGGCCGCCGCGAGCGCGCCGATGACGGCGAGAAGGCGAATCTGCGGGTTGCCGCCGAGCTGAGGCAATACGTCATCACCGGTTTGCTGTTGCGGCGCGCTGGGCGCGGTGCCAGATGACGCCGCGGGGGGAGGGGCGGGGATTGGAGCGTCGGCTGTCTCGGCTGGAAGCTGGTCCAGTCCAGCCGCCAGCTTATTCCGTCGGTTCCGAAACCGCCTGAACTGTTTCTGTAACTCCGGCTCGGTCGCGCGCGCGTCGAGGCGACCGAGTCGCTGGGCGATCTCGCCATCCAACAACCCGTGGATCTGCCGGCGACACTCCGCTCGATGGGATGGATCAACGCGGAACCAGGCAAGCCAGGTCTCCCCTAACTCGAGGGAGGTTCGCAGCGCGAGGTCCTCGTCGCGAGCGAGCCGTGCCGCGTCCTGCAGGAGACGGATGGCCTGCGTAAACGCGGCGCGACCTTCCTCTTGGCGCCCCTCCTGAAAATGCCTGGCGCCGAGGCCAGCCAACTCGCGGCCGTCGCGCACTTGATGCCATCTGACGTGCTGGAGGTCCCGGTCATGGAGTCGCTCACGGATCGATTGGAACAGCCGCAGGGCATCCGGGATGGCTTCAAGGTCCGGATCGAGTGTGGCCGGGTCATCCGGCAGGCTGAGATGAGCGCTCGCCAAGGGCAGTTGCCGGCGGAACTCAGCGGAACTATCACGGAGCAGCCAGGCCAAAGACACGCGCAGGTTCCGATTGCCGGCGTACTCGGGACGCAGCGTCTGCCCATGATCGGCACTCAGCGTGCCGATCCCGAGACCGTACGCCCGGTGCCAGCGAGCGATACGGGTTAGCAGCAACGCCGCAGAGGGGTCGGGCAGGAGCCCTTGAAGGAGGTGGATGGCCTCGTTAAAGTCGCGGTGAGACCGTTGTGCGAAGAACCGGTCCCCCAACAGCGCGGCCTGGGCGCGCGTCACCTGGAACCACAAGGTTCGCAGGATCTCGGCTTCGCCGGGAGCGAGACGTTGCTCTCGAGCCTGTTGCTCCAATCCCTCAAGGAGACGCTGCGCATCTTGGCGCAACAGGGTAATGCCATCATCGAGCCGTGCGGCGTCGTCCCTTCCCCAGTCGCGATAAAACGCCGCAAAGGCTAAGCACACGCCAACCGCCACCATGCTGTCGTGGGTGGCCTCGAGCGTCTGACGGAACTGCTGCTCGGCCTGTCTCATCTGCTGAGGATCGCCATCGCGCAGCGCGTCTTGCCCCATCCGCTGAGCGCCGCGGACCGCTTCGCCGATCCGACGCGTCACCGCATCCGGAAGCGTCGCTGTTCCCTCGTATTCGACAGCCTCCGCAGCCGGCGCCGCCGATTGTTCCCGTGCAAGACGCATCAGCGCCTCGACCACATCGTCAGGCAGATCCCGCGGGAACCTTCTCCCGCGAACCGTCCGGGAGAACGGCGACCATCCGGCATCCGGCGTTCTCGCAATGACCACGAGCATCGGCTCCGTCGAATCCGCTTTGGGACGCCGCACGGTGATGCTCACCTTCCGGACTCTGGGCAATGAGTCGCTGACCATGACACGGAATCGCACCCCAGGAAATTGGGGTGGAGGGCCGTTCCATCGCTCCACGCGGACGACCCATTCCGGTTTCGGCGTCCCGGCGGGTGGCGCCGCGACCGGCGGGAGTACGGCTTCAGTGCCGGCGGGTTCCGCAACGGGCGGCTCGGCCGCCAGTGATGGCGCGGCGGCGGCTGCGGCCTGTTGCGCCTCGGAGGCGGATAGCGTCTGGCTTGGCCGCAGGCGGCTGAGCGCCTCGTTCACCCGGTCCACCACACTCCCCTCCTCCGGTCGTCGACGATCCAGCCCCTGCAGGCGCGCGTGCGCGCGCTCAAGCCATCGGACCTTCACAGCCGGCTCCGTCTCCGCCTCAGCTTTTTGCGCCAGCACGCGCGCGAACTGCAGCTGAATCGCCGGACAAATCACCGCGGGCGCCTCGGGGTTCTTGTTGAGGCGACGAAGCAACAGACGCTCATGAACGTGCCGCCCCTCGTCAGGACTCAAGACCGCGAGGGCGTCGTCAAGCCGTCCTACGCGCGGATGCTGATAGAGGCCAGCCAGGCGAGCCGCCGCAATCTCATACGAGAACGTCCGCCGGCGTCCCGCATCATGGGGCGGTTGGCGCAGTCGTTCAGACGGCGGCGGGAGGTTGGACAACACGCTCACCGCTTCGTCGAACGCCGCCTGATCGACGATCCCGACCGCGCCCGGCGACTCTGTTGTCGCCTCCGCTGCCAACAACTCGGCAAGACGAACGAGCAGATGCGCCTGAAGTTCCTGAATGACGGCCACTGCGCTTTGCGCATCACCCAGCTCGGACAGCTGACCTTGCGAAGCTCGCTGGAGCAGTTCCTCGGCCTTCGGGAGGGCGGTCGTCCGCAGGTACTCAATCGCCTCCTTCCGCCGATTCTCCTTGCCGAGGAAGGTCGCACGGCCTTCCTGCAAGAAGAGCACGAGCGGCTGATCCCCATGCTCGGAGATCAGGAGGTCCCGTGCCTCCGGCGTCTTGTGTTGTCGCCACAGGTTGTTGGTGACCTCGCGGAATATACCTTGCAGATGCTCATACGCGCTGGGCGAGGGGCTCGGAGATGACGACGCCGACGCACCGGCGTCTTTCTCCACGACGCCCACCGCCGGCGCCTCGCCACCCACCGGCCCCTCGGGCCGTTCGATGAACAGGATGCTCGAGGTGCGGTGGAGCGGTCGGGCCAGCGAGCCGCCGGGCGCACGGGCCGTCGGCAACACGGCTTCCTCCACCGCGGTGACCACCATCCCGTCACGCCGTTCCGGCTCAACGGGGTACTCCTTGTAGCCGTGCCGTTCCGGAACCGACCTGTAGAGGCGGTCGGCCTGGATGGCCGAAAATCTCTGTGCATGGCGTAGCTGATCATCGGCAGAGACGATCTGCACGCGCCGGAGGCCGAGATGACGGGCGTAGTCTTCGATGGCGGTCAAGAGCACGTCGGGCCAGACATTGTAGCGACGGGCGAGCGTCTTGGGTAATGGCGGTACCCCATCCAGCGGCCGAAAGAGATCGCTTTGCAGGGTCGTGACGATCAGCGCATCGCCATCCAGGAGGAGGTACGCAAACGCCAGCGCTCCGGGATGATGGCCCTGTTGCAGCACCGCCTCGGCCTGTTCCTGACGGATCAACGCCGCCTCGTCGACATCAGGCTGCAGCCGCATGACGAGCGTCTCGGCGCGCGCCGGCTGGCCGAACACAAACGGCTTCACGCTCACCTGCACGCCGAATGGGCGCACGCCGGCACGCGCCCTGAACGCATGAGCGCGCCGGGACCGCTCCAGCAGTTCCTGCCATTCGTCGAGGTCGTCGCGGGTCAGCGCCGTCGCTCCCCCAACCCACGCCTCAAGGACCGGGAAGAACCCGCGCCATTCCGGATGTCTCCTGTAGACCTCCTTCCGAAACGCCTGCACCGGCTGCCCAGGCCGCGCCCGTTGCAGCTCGGCCAGCAGCGCATCATGATCCGCAGACGAGATCGGCAGCCACACGCCAGGGACCGACGCGGTATACCGGCCGGCCTCAATGAGCCTGCGCGTCCACTCGCTTCCGCGCTCGCGCAGCACGCGAGCGACGGTCGGCACATCAGCCCAGTCCACCCCCAGGGCGCGAGCCTCGATGACCGCCGGCTCACCCTCCCGCCACAGCGCCTCCTCCACGGCGGGCAGCAACTGTTTCGTAGCCTGCAGGCGTGCGACCTCTTGTTGGGCAAGTGTCTTCAGGACATCCGCCTTGCCCGTGGGATCATGCCGCGGCGCGATCGGCGGCGGGGCGAGGTGATCCATCCGCGATGGCGCCTCCTCCGAATCCGTCTTCCTCCGCATGAGCGCTGGTAGCGTCACGGCAAGGATCGGTATCGGCGCGGTGTGCCGAGGAGGCGTCGCGTCCTGTTGCTGCTGTTGGTAGGCCCGCCAGACCAGTCCTCCAGCCAACGCGCCACCCAGCAGCCACGGCAGGAGTGCCTTCAGGCGGACAGGTGAGGCGCCGTGCCGGTGCAGGTCGGACGTGAGCACCTTCCATACAACCCCGGTACTGAACGCGAGGGCACCAATAATCGCGGCGATCATGAGCGCCACCCTCCAATGGCCGGACTGCGCTGTCGCGTTGAGCATCCCTGCGTAGAACACCGCCACGAAGCCAGCGATCGCGGCGAGCGCGCGGGGGAGCCGTTCGCGTCGCCGACGGCCCCAGTCTGCGGCATCGCGCACCCCATGAGGAAGCCCGGCCCATGCGATGACGGCCAAGAGCCCCAGCAACACGAGCGCGACCACGAAGTCCACATCACCCACCATGGGCCCGCTCAACCGCGCCGCGAGCGCCGGCCACGAGCCCGGCGAACCGCCGTTCACCGTCCCGCCGATGGCGGCCAGCGGGAGGAGCAACGGCATCACGGCCGGCAGGAGCCGCCGCGTCCACTCCCGCGTTCCCTCGGTCGTCAGCGTGAAGTCTCCCGCAAGAAGATGACGGACCTTGTCCAACCCGAGATCGCGGATCATGTGAGCCACGATGGGCACTTCACGCAGCGCCACCTTCAGCTCCAGCGCCTGGTCGACGAATTCGTTCCCGACCTGCCGGCGCGCCTGCTCCACCTCGCGCTCAGCCGGGTCCTCACCACGTCGCCGCGGAGGAGGCTGCGCGGTGATGAACGCAATCCAGTCGACGTCGGTCCTGCCGTTGGCCAAGCTGCGGTCAGCCTCGGCAGGCACCACCGTCATGCGCAACGACGCGGGTGGTGTCGCGAACATCTTCGGGATGACCTGGAGAAACGCTGCTTCATCCTCTACGACGTGCCCGTGCAGCGTGGGCGTTCGATCCTTGGCTAATGGCGGCGTGAAGCGCAGCATCGTCCTGGTGAGTGTTGGAGCCAACAGCTGATAGCAGGCTTCGGTGATGAGGTTCCTCCACCCGAGGTGGTAGCGTCCATCCGCTCCCAACCTCGCCACGAACCGGGGGTTGGCGATGTGAGTGATCTGGGTCACCTCTGTCGTGGCGTCCCACTGCTGAACCGGCCGCCACGCGCGCCAATCAACCGGGACGTTGCCGTAGAGGGTGAGGGGAGCGAGCGCGAGAAGCGCTTTGAGAATCGAGGACAATGATGGCGGCTCAAACAACCGGTACTGATGCGCAATCGCCCAGACGGCCCGGACCGTCCGGGACACCGGCTGCCCATGTGCGTTGACCGCGGACAACGCGGTGGCAGCCGGGTGATTGGCATTGAGCGCCTGGATCTTCTCAATGAGAAGCTGGAGGTGAGCGGTGATGGGGGCCGTCGTGGCGAGGTCAGGACGATTGGCTGCGGGAGCTTGCGGAGGGGCTGCTTCAACGGCGGGTACGGCCGGCGGACCGGCAGGCGTGTGGAGCTGTGTGACGAGTTGCTCCACGATCTCGCGTGAGGTTTGCAGCTCACTGCTCGGAAGACCCAGCATGTTGTCAATCGTCGTCACGGCCGCATTCAGGCCTTGGGCATCGGCTCCTTTAGCCAGCCCTCTCAACACGTCTTCGATCGCCTTCGGCGCCATCATCTGCACAAACGGGTCTTGTTCCGGAGACATGTGCGTCAACAATTGACCCCGCGCAGCCCGGATCGCCCGCTCCGCCGCCGATGGAGGCGCTCGCCGGCCCTGGAAACCGCTGTGGTGGGGGGTCCGGATGGGCGGCCCACCGCCTTCGTGCGGCGTCAGGAAGGCGAGGCGGATGAGGGCTCGCTCAGATTCGGATAAGGGAAGGCGGCCGATCTCCTCGATGATGACCGTCGGGTTGGACTCTTCGAGCAAGCCGCCGCCCATGCGGAAATAGCGCAAGTGGTCCAGGCGGTCGACGAGTCCCGTGAGCCCACCGTCGGTGAGGTGTTGACGGACGAGCGTCCACTGCTCCAACCGTGTGACCTCGCGGCCGTGGAACTGCGCGAGAATCGCCGCATACAGTTTTTCGTTCCGGGCCGCCCGCATCGCCGAGAGCAGGAGGATGACGACCGTCACGACCAACCCCTCTGCTGAAACCAGCGCCGCCGGACCGATTCCCGCCCCACCCCCGCCGAGCACCCCACCAATTGGCTCAACCAACCCCGCCGCAACACCGGTGTCGCTCGCAGACGACACGGTGTCGGGCCTGCGAGAAGGTCCATCCGACAGTCCCCGAATACCAACAAACGATCCGCGGGTGCGCGAATCGTTTGCGGGTGGCACGGAGGCCACAGGGGTTGGCTGATCCGGCGAGCGTTCATTCGCCGCCGGCGTGGCGCGTTCAGCGTGCGTCCCAAACGCATTGTCCTGGCCACTTGGCCACTTGGCCACTTGGCCACTGGTTGAGATGGGCAGCCGGCTGAACCGCTTCGAGTCGGCGCGCGGCGGCGCTCGTGGGGCCTCGGGCGAGAACTCGACCGGCACCGGACGGTCAACCGGAACCGGCGGCACGTCCGCGCGGGCCTGGCTTAGGGCAGCCAGGCACAGCCAGGCGACGAGGACAAGCGGCGCAAGGAGCAGCGAGACGGCCGAGGCAACCGCCTTGACGACCCCGGTCACGCCGGCCGTCTCCGCTCCTGCAGCGCTTCCTGAGGTCACGGGCGACACCGCGGGTGTTGTGGCTGGCGCCGACGCGACCGGCGAGGCCTCGCCGACTTCAGGGCCCACGAGCTCAATCCGAAACGCCTGCAGGTGGCCGTCGTGCGGCACCCCGATGCCCACCCCGTCGCGGACCAGTTCCTCAACGCTGTGCTCCCAGTAGATCTGGTCCGGATGACGTTCATCCACTGCGCGAGCGCGGCGCTGCCTTCGGTCGCCCGCCAGCGCCGCCGGGCCCAAGAGGGCGCCGATCGACGCCTCACCGGCCGGGAGACGATCCCATTCTTTCCCCTCGGTTTGATCTTCTCGCAAGTCCGCCGCCACCACACGGACGGTCCCGTTGGTGATTGTCTCGCGGTGCACGTGAATCGTCTGGTGCTGCGTGTCCAGGCGCATCCACTCCTGAGACCGATCCAGCGCGTGGACCAGCTCCAAGCGCGCGCGTGGGTTGCGGAAGTGTTGAGCCTCCACCTGGTTTTGTTGCCGCCAGCGCTCCAGCCGATCCAGAGGCCGCTCGGCCGAGCGCTGCTCCACGAGGCTGTTGAAGTACCTCAGGGACTCCGCGCCGGCGAGCTCCGCGGTGAAGACGCGGCTCAGCGGAACCGACACCGCCTGGTACGGCGCCAGCCTGCCGGTCTTGGCCTGCTCGATCGCCCAGAGGATCGCCTCGCGATACGCGTTGGAGGTGTGATCGGCCGGGATGAGGATGTTGCCTGAACCCGGCTTGGTGCGATCCAGCACCACCCCCTGCGCTTGCAGCGTCCCTTCAGGATAGGGCGGCGCGACAATGACTGCGGCGTTGACCGGCCCGTTGACTTCGCTGGCACCAGAGGCCTCGGTATCCTGATGGGACCCGAGCACCACCATGTCGGCGGCCGCCAACGCCTCCGCCTTCTCTTCAGGCCCCACACCGCTGCGGAAGATGAACTGCCCAGGGCGCAGCGCATCCAGCCCCGAAGCCACTCGCTGCTCAGCGCTCCCCTCAGGCGCGGTCACCTCCTCCGTCACCAGCTCAAACCGGAGGACTTGGAGATGCCCGGTCAGTGGCACCCCAATCGACATGCCGCCTGTCACCATGTCTTCAATGGTCGGTTCTGCATAGACCGTTCCTGTCACGGCATCCACCACGCGAACGCGGCGCCGACTCCGGTCGCCTTCCAGCGAGGCCGTGCCCAGGAGCGCACCGATCGACCTCTCGCCCGGTGTGATGGCGTCCAACACCTGTTCCGTTCCAGAGGCGGTTCCAAGGTCCATGTGCACGAGGAGCGGAACGTCCTGCGTCCCCCAACGGTACGCTCGGAGGATGCCATGGCTCGTCGGCGCCTTCGGAATGCCCAGCCGCTCGAAGGCTTTGATGAGCGCTTGGCGCGCTTGCACGTCCTGGAAGACGTCTCCCGCCGCGCCGTGGGTGCGCACGACGTCAATGAGCTGGTCGATGCGCTGCATCGTCTCGCGGATCTCGCTCTCGAACCGGGAGAGCTCCTGACCCATCTCCACGCTCGTCGTGCTGCCGCGCTGAATGTTGCCGTCGAACAACACCGTCGCGCCGGCCCGGAGGTAGACCCAGATATTATCGTCACTGAAGGGCCCTTGGGGATGGTCCTTGGTCGGGCGGCCTGCTTTCTCCGGCACCAGCCGAACGGACGTCATGACAAGTGGACGCCGCGGGTCGATCGTCACGCCGCGGGCCGCAAGCCGCCGGGCCAACCGATGCCTGGCCTCCACTTTCTCGCCGGCCACCTGCTCAGCGGTCGGACGCTCGACATCGACGCCAGGTCCATGCTGCTCACGCAAGATGTTTCGGAACACGGCGGCCGACTCTTCCCGCACATCCCCGTTCGCGATGGCGACGGACGGCAGGTTCGGATCCAACCGGCTCATCACCTCGCGGTGCGCGGCGCTGACGTAGACTCTCCCTTCTGCGCTGCGCAATCCGGCGCTGCTCGCGTCGGCCTCGTGATAGCGGTGGAAGACCGGCTGCCAAGCCGGCGGTACGTGGCCCAACCGAATCACGTCCCGTGCCGGATCGCCGTCGATTCGGTTGTAGACCGTGTGGCCCCAGAAGGCGTCGATCGCTTCCTCCGCATCGGCCTGCGCCGCAGGATGCATGAGCTTCAGCAACGGGACGAGGCCAAGCTGCCCGTCGTTGGACCATCGCACCGACGATTTCCAGGCCGGGCCGAATTGCTCACGATCCTGCGCATCCAGCCGTCGAAGCAGCTCATCAGCCGCCGCCGAGAAAAACACCCCGAACTCCGCCACGCTTGATGTGCCATCCTGGTTGTACTGGTACAGCCTCCGGGCATAGCGCGAGGCTTGATCGGAGTTGCCATCTCCGATGAAGTACGTGTCGATCTGGGTGCCGTCTGCGAGCTCTTTTCTGCCGGTGAAGACCCGCACCGGCACCTCGTTCTCACCCACGCGCACCGTGTAGCTCATGATCTGGCGGAAGTCCTTGATCCCAATCGGCGGCTGGGTGTAGTCGATCGCCGCTTCGCCGTCGGGCCCGGCCATAAACGGATAGTACGGCTCCACGGTCCGCAGGCGGGCGTCATGGCCGATCAGCCGCCGCACCGCGGTCGTGCCCGCGCGCCCGACGTGGCCCAGGCCGCCGGCGACCTGTCCCCAGCACTCCGCCGCGAGGTAGTAGATCGTGCGGCCGACGAGCTGCGGCGCCTGGTGTCTCAACCAGCCATCCGGCGGCGGCTCCAGCATAAGGTGAATGTCTTCGAAGAGCGGCATCGCGCGCAACGCTCCGTTCCGAGCCTCCAGGCGCTTCATGGCTTCAAGCAGCCCTGCCTGCTCCGTGGCGTCGAGCACGCTGATCGCATGCAGCACCGGCCAGCGGCTCTCCCGCGTGTCATCCAGCCACTGGCGTGTCGCGTTCGCATAACCGACGAGCAGCTCCTCAACGTGTGCTTCTGCCTTCGGCTGACGAGCGTTGAGTGCCGCAAGCGCCTGGCGGATTTTGCCCGTGATGTGCCACACCGCCTTGAATTTCACGGCGACCACCGGCTCAGGAAGTGCGAGCCGGTATAACCCGGCTTGCTGAGACAGCGCTCCAAGGCCGGCCAGTCGGTCCAACAGCTCACGGACCGACGTCGGCCCCACGGACAATCCCTGGGCCTCCAGCGCCGCCAGGCAGGGCTCGAGCAGATCATCCAAGGCCAGGCCGAACGGGGCTTCACCGACTTTCTTCACCAGCACCCCCATGATGGCATTCATCCGCTGCCAATCCGCCATGTGCTCCGGGCGGCGCTCCCCCCGTCCCTCCCACCATCGTCTGAAGGCGCCGATCCGTTGCGCCGTGAACTCCGGACCCTTCAGCTCGCGCCTGGCCGTTTCCTTGGCCTTCAGCCAGTCCCGAATCATCTTGCCCAGCACGTTGCTGTCGTGCTTCTCCAGCTCCTTCAAGGTCATCCGCTCGACCTCGGCTGGCGACAATTTCCAGAAGATCACGGCCGCCATGCGGATCGCCCATTCGTGCACCGTCATCCGGGCAGACGCTTCCCAGCGCCGGGTCAACTGACCCCCGGCCGCCTGGACGAGCTCATGGAACGCCGCCTGCAGACGCTCTGAGGCCAGTGGATCGGCGGGATCGAAGAACACGTCTCCGAGGGCCCACCGAGGGCGCGGCGTGCCGAACCCGAGGAACCACAGCGCCGACTGCAGATAGGATGAGTCGGTTTCGCCCCAGGTGAGGCTCCGGCCATCAGGATCACTCAGGAACACGGCGAGCGTCGCCTGGAGATCCTTCATCGTCCGTGCCCACTCGATCTGTGCCGTCTGGCTGAAACCCTCCGGAGGCGTCTGCCATGTGGCCAGGACACCGGCAAGGTCCTGCAGGGTTTTGTAGGCTCGCGGGGTTGGTTTCACCGGCATCTGCTCCAGCTCCGCCCGGGTGAACCCGCGCCCGATCAGCGCCGTCTCCTCATCCCCGATCAGCGGCTCGCGCACCGTCGTCGAACTGTGGATGGCTGGCATCGATGGATCGACCGATGGCGGTAATGCGGCAACGGCCGCTGTCACGAGCCGCACAAAGTTATCTCGAACATCAGCCGGCAGGTCGGCTGCATGACGTTGGGTCAGCAGTCGCACGAGCTCCTGACGGATCGCCTGCGGATCCGAGTCAGTCCGATTGATCCGTTTCGCGAGCGGCGCGACGTTGGGGATGTCGTCCGTCAGGGCCACCAAGCCGGAATCCTCTACCGGACGCTGCTCGCGCCACTTCTCGGCTCCTGCCTTGAGTTTCTTGACCATGTCATCGACACTCGGCATCTCGGTGACCCCGACGTCCGTCAACTCGGTTGGCAGCGCCTGCCATCCATTCGATCCCAGGAGCCAATGCCGCAACGCCACATAGCGATCGACGGTTTCTTGCGCCGCCTGGCGCCACTCCGCCCGCTCAGTGACCGATCCGCTGCGCGCGGCACGTTGCCCGGTTTTCCAATCGCGAATCGCCTGGCCGAGGGCGTTCTTGGGATGGTGCTCGAGCTGATCGGTTGGAAGCCCCCAGACCGTCTCATGCTCTTCCGGCGTCAAATCCCAAAACAGGACCGCCTGGAAAAGGAGGGCCGCATGGTGGATCAGGGGATCCCCTTCGAGCTCGGTCGCATTGGGGTTCTCGTTAAGCGCGTGGTAGAGCTCGTGGAAGAACGCCTCCTCGCGATGGGCGAATAACGGGTGGCTGGGCGTGAAGAACTCTTTGGCGAGGGCGACTCTCTTCAGAAAACCAAAGCCGAGGTAGTAGCGCGTCGGGTGGTCAAAGCGGGAGGGAGTCATACCGATCGTCCAATCGCCGCGGCCCTCTTGGATTTCATTGAGGGCGGTGAGCATCGCGGCTTTCAGCGCTCCGTCCGGCGCGCGATCGTGCAGGGTCTGCTTCAGATCGGCGATCGTCTTGCCCATCGCCTCCGACGACGACCACGACTCCACGTCCGCCAGCTTCAACTCCTCAACCGTGAACCCACCATGCCCGATCAGCGGCTCCGCCGCTTCCGAATGCGGAGTGCGGAGTGTGGATGCTGGTGCGGGCGGGACCTCGGCTGCAGTTTGCCTGGACATTAGCTGCCTGATCAAGTTGTCGAGGCCACCGCTTACTCCTTTGTCAAAGACTGGCACTGCTTGGGGGTCCAATTTAGCCGTCTTCAACTTCTGCTCGACCTGCCATGAAGCCAACCCACTATTCAATACCACGCGGACACGGGGCAGATGCTTGTGAATGTGCTGCACCAGGGCAATCCCATCGATCTCGGGCATCTCAACGTCGGAGATCACGAGATCAAATGGTGGGTCGGCTTCGGCAAGCAGTGCAATCGCCTTTCGACCGCTGGACGCCGTCGTCACCTGTAACCCCTTATGCCTAATTTCGAGCAACCGCTTGATGCCGTCAGCAATGCCTCCATAATCGTCGACGACCAAAACCCGAAACACCGCCGGACGTTCATGCTCCGTCGACTCGCCGCTTGTCACGTGTGGCGCTTCTAGAGCCGGGGCGGGCGGGGCTGCGGGCTCGGGGCTCCCTTGATCAGAAGATGGCGTCGCTTGCGCCCGCGCGAGGAACTCGGCGTATTTCCCTTCCACAGCCAACGGCGTCGCAGTGATGGGTATCGGCTGCGGGCGTCCGCCCTCGGGCTGCTGCGGGGTGGGGCGCATGAAATTCGTGCCGGTCTGCAAACCAGGTTGGCTCGCGTCCTGCCCATCACTCATGAAGGCACGCGTGGTGGGCGGCTGCGGCCCAACGCCGAAGTCCCGTGGCGGAGGCGCAGTCAAGTCCTCCGATGCTGGCGCGGGCAGGACCTCGAAGGTCGCGTCCTGGCCGCCGTTGGCGTTGTGCCAGACCTGCAGATCGCCGAAGGCGGGATCATCCGGACGAAGGCCGTGGGGCATGGCAACCACTGTGACGCTGAACTTGCCCGATCGGCCGGGGAACGCTGTGGGCGGATGAATCGTGGAGGAGAGCTGACCCCTCACGTGTTGGCCTTTTTCGCTCACCGACGTATAGGTGACGTGCGCGGGATCGGCTCGCCAGTGCTCGCGGTCCTCGTCCGGTCCCCACCAGACAAAGAGAACAATCCTGTGAACGAGGGAAGGCTCAAGCTCAAACGGAAGGGTGATGCGCACTTCACTCGGCGTCTGGACCTCAGCCGAGGGCTGCGTGGCGAGGAAGCGCAGCCCACGTTTCAGACGGGTAGCGTCCTCCGACTCCCCCAGCCCCTCCGCGTACCGTTGATTGAACACGCGCAGCGCCTCGATGAAGAGGGGACCATCGCGATACGTCTTCTGGAGCAGCCGACGCAGCGATTCGGCCTCCTGCGCGTGCTGCGCGGCAGACCCCGACAGCCGCGCCTCAGCCATCTCCGAGAAGAACGCCCTTCGGTTTCCCGGTTGGCCCGTCACACGCGCCCCCCAGAGCCGGCCCGCATCACCGTAGAGAATGCCTCTATGATGCAGCCTTCCCAGCGCATAGTCTCGCTCCAACCCACGGCCGGAACCGCGTCCTGGTGTCGGCTCCCAGAACACCCTGGCTTCCCCTTGCGTGACCTCGATCACCACCCAATCTGGCCGCCCCCAGACGCGCCGAGAAGCTTCTTGGAACATCTCCCGAAGGACGTCGAGCGTCAACGGCCTGTCCGGACCGTGCGACGGCGAGGGCGGCGTCGAGCCCGGCTCAGTCGGCGGACCTGCCGTCTCATCCAGACGCTGCAACCACCCGTTCACCTGTGTCAACGTGAGAGGGCGCGTCGCCAACCACCTCAGTGCTCGCGCAGCGTCGGCCTTGTTCTGGTCTTGCTGGTACTTCGTGAGGATCGCCTTGACTTGGCCTGAGCGACTCTCGCTCTGGAAGTGGAACGCAACCTGCTCGATTTCCTCAACAAGCGTTTCGATCGCTGAGGATGGGGGCATAGGCGTACGTTCAGATTGCGGCGGACCTGCCGCGGGCGGCGTCTGTTGGCGCAGGCCGACGCGCTCGGCTAACTCGCGAAGCGGCGTGAGGTCATACGACCGCAGGTCTGCATCATTCAGGAGATTCGTCAGCACCATCGCAGCCCTCGCGTCGGTTGGATCGGTCTGTTCCCACTGTAGATGTCGAAAGACCGCACGGCGCAGATCATCCCAAGCCGGCCCATGCTCGGATGTCTCGCCGACCTTCGTGACCACCCGGCCAACCCTCTCGCGCAAAACATTCCATGTGAGCGATGGCTGCGATGGCGGCGTCGGTCGGGGTGCGGGGGGCGTTGGCGCCGGTGCGGGCGGACTCGCTGCGGGGGCGTCCCGATCATGACGAATGCGGCTGATGTCCCTTTTGAGCCCCTCTAGATCCCACGTAGTCATCGCGGGCGGTGGAAGCTCGGCGTAGCGTGCCAGGACGCTTGCCACCCGTGGCCGACGAGCGTCGTTGTCAAGCGCCGGAGGAATCCCGTACGCCTGCCGCTCGCGCGTCCAGAGGGCGCCGACTCGGACAAGCAGTCCCAAGACGCGACCGACGCTTCGAACCGCCATCCCTGCTCGATCGGCCGCCATCAACAGCTCGCGTTCCGACACCTCCCGTTCGCCACGCTGACCACGTGACGTGGCGAGTCGCTCGACCAGCTTGAAGACCGGCAGCAGGCCGGTCCGCCGTTCGCGCGCCTGCTGTTCGCGGAGTTGGTGGGCGTCATCAAACGACTGGGCCGTTCCTGCCCGCGGCGGTCGCGCGGGCGAGGGTTCACTCGGCTCCGCCAGCTGGGTGCGTCCGAGGAATTGATCGAGCGCTTGCAGTACTTCAACCTTCTTGCGCGCGCGCTCGCCAAGATCGGTCACGCCATCCAACTCGCGAAGTTGCTGCTCAATCTGAGGGGAGAAATACGCGAGCGCCGGATACGAGATGCTTGAAGCGATACGGATCGGTGTTGCCTCGGTCACGATGGGTCCGGGATTGTCGATGAGGAGGAGATACTCCAGATCGACGAGGAGTCGTTGGAGGGTCGCTGCATCGCTCCCGAGGTGCTGTTGGAGCGCCTCAAAGGTCAGCGAACGGTCGGGTGTCTTGCGGAGCGCCGTGAAGAGATCGACCAATGCTATCGGCGGCGAGCGCAGACCCGCGCCGGAGATCGGGGGTCCTGATGAAGGTGAGAACACTTGCGCAGGTGGTGCCGTCGGGGGTGCGCGTGGACCGGTCCCGGAAGGAGGCGGCGTTGATGGCACAGCGGATTGGACAGCGCTCACCCACCCTCTGGCCACGTCGTCCCGGACCGCGGCGCGCTCTTTGAGCTGCACAACGGCCGCAGGCGCTGCGAGGGTCCCTGCACGGACCTGCTCGAGAATCTCCTTGACCCGAGTGAACTTCGCATCATCGAATTGGGCGATGTGGAGGATTAACATCAGCGTGTTGACCCGATCTTGCTCAGACACTCCGAAGCGCGTCAGCGTGTTCTCGACCGCCTGCTTATCTTCCGGCAAGATCGGGATTGGCTGGATGTGCTGCTGGATGTCCCTCCCTGACCAGTGCTCTGGGTGCCTGCGCGTGCGCGTGAAGTAATCGATGAGCCGGCTGCGCACCTGACTGTCCACCGGTGCCGACGTCCCGGACGGGGCGCCCCATGGTCGTCGCGGGCTGTGGTGGCTGCCGGCCGGCAGCCCTCCGCCGAAGACGTCATAGGTGCCCGCCGCGTTGCGACGCGCGACGATGCTTGGGTTCGCTGTGAACCGAATCAGCGTGAAGTCACCGGGTGTGGCCGGCTCCCAGAGATGCCAATTCACTTCCGCGCCGTATATGAACTTCGCTGCCGGCAGTTCCCCAGCCGTTCCCGCCTTCGAGGGCACCGACGCGTCCCCATCGTCGAACTGCGCTTTGGGCATCAGCGGGGAGAGCAGGCTCGGGGCCTTCGCCCGTGCCAGCTCAACGAGTTTCGCCTGCATCGCCGCATCCGTCGACAGCACCGGATGGCGCACGAGACCTTCGAGGACCTGCCGGACGTGCTCGGACTCGGTCTGCTCCCCGAGTTGGCGACGCGCCTCCATCAGGACGCGCCACGCTGGATGGGCTTCGATCGTTTCGTACGTCGGCGCCTCGGGCACCGGCTCACCAGCCGGATAAACCGACAGCCACACGATTATCTCCAACGACGTGATGAGCGTGTTCACATCATGCCAGCCGAGGATCGGGGTGGGACGCTCTCCGGTTCCTGAAGGCGACGGCTCCGCCGGGCCGACGGGTTTCCCGTGGAGCGTGCCACCCGACGTGAGGTCGCCCGCGCTCGATCCGCCGGCGACTGGCGAGACGGTGGGCAGCGGCTCATCGTGTAGGCTCTCGAGCGCAAACTTGGTCCGGTCGGTCACCGACCGCACGGCGGCGGCACCGCTCGCCGCAGGCGCCGGCGTTTTCGGCTCAGCCGCCACCGGCCCCGATTCCCCGATCACCCGCTGCGCCGCTGGATTCGGCCTCTCCGGTCCAGAGACCGGTGGCGGCGCCAGCCGTCCCTGGACCTGCGTCAGAAACGCCTCGAGCCGCCAGCCGCTTTCATCCTGCGTGCCGGGCACGATCAGCAGCACGGCGCGGCGTCCGGCTTGCGTCAGGTCATCAAGCGTGGCCAGGGTCTGCGCTTTCAGCGTGTAATCATGAGCAGCGGCCGGCACGCCGGGCAGATCGGGCGGAGCCAGATGCTTCGTGTGGACGATCAGCGTCAAGAAGCCGGTATTGCGGCCGTCCTTGCGGTACTGCTGGGTGGAATGCAGGCTCTCGGGAATGCCGGAAATCTTTCCCGGCCATGTCGTCGTGCGCGTCAGCCAGCGGCGCGTGGTCGCCAGCACCGCTCGCAGGGGCGCTCGCCGCTTGCCGGCATAGATGAGGTCGAACCACTCCACCGACGGCAACGACTCAGCCGCGCTCGATGCAGCAGCACGTTCCGCCGCAACCTCCGTCTCGCGGCGCTGCATCAGGCGCACGATTTCCGCGTAGAGCTCGGCGGCGCTCGCCCCGTTGTCTTTGGCTCGCTGCACCGTGCGCCGCTCCTCGTCTGGCAGCAGCGCCATCAGGCCGTCGAAGACGAACGTCACCCCCGTCGTCGGATCGGTGATCCGATAGGCAGAACTAACCTGCTGGAGCCGTTCCCGCAGCGGATCCGCTTCACCGGTGTCGTTCAAGATCGATTCGACGATCCGCTTGTAACCATCCACCGCGTCTTGATCGACGAGGTTGATGCCCCACTCCCATCCGACCGGCGCCAACGCCAGCTGCAGGCCGTGCTGGAGGCTGAGCACATCATCGACGCTCTCCAATGCAATCGTCCACACCGGATCGCCGCGGCGTCTCAGCGCTTCGACCAGCGCCGCATGGGGATCGGCGTGTCCACGGAGCGTCACATGGAGGAAGACGCGGTCTCGGCTCAGATGCGGCAGATCGTCCAGCGTCAAGCCTTCATCCGGAAACACCATCACGCCCTTGCCGGACTTGCCCGTGCTTTCCTCAAGGAGCTGCTCGCCCCACGCGCCCACCGGTTGCAGCGCCGAGGGCAGCAGACAGGTCACTTTATCTCGGCCGCGGGCCGCATGCTCCTGCAGGAACTGGCCCAGCGCGAGATAGCCGTGGGGGTGCTCGACATCATCCATCAGTGCGCGCTGCGCCCGCTCAAGCCGCTCCGCAAGCCGTCCCGGGCGCAGCAGCGCCAGCGGAAGCAACAGTACTCTTGTGCCCGGCGCGGAGAAGCGGCCGCCGATATCGGGCTTGCGGTCGAGCTGAATCGCCAGCGGTTCTCTCCGTGCGAGTGGTGAGGCCCATGGGTAATACTCCCTGGCTTGCGCCTCCCTCCAGAGCGAGGTGCCCGGGTCCGTCAACACCCAGACGTGATCTTTGGAATGAAGCCCGGTCCGGTGATGCAACGACGTGACCCATTTCAGGTTCTCGCGGGTCTCCCGCGTTTCCCCGGACTTTGTGATGACGATGAACTGGACACGTGCGAGGGCCTGCCTGAGCTCGTCAGCGGTCATCTGCTTCAGCGCGGCAAGATCCGGCGCACCGGTGAGCGCCAGCAGCAGCGCGACCTTCGCCTCGGGATCCGTGGAATCCAACCAATGGACCTGTGGGGCATCCGGATTCGGCCAGAGCTGTTGGGCGACGGGGATCGACAGGATCGAACCGCCCTGTCCGATGAAGACCACATGGCTCCGCTTCGCCCACAGCCATCTCGCTTCGGCTTCGACCTCCTCCAACAACTGCGGCTGCGCCAGCAGCCGGTCCAGCACGTTGACCCAGCCCAGCCGATCCTCCCGCTGATCAGGATGCTGCCGGGCAAGCGTGATGGCCTCGTCCCACTGGCCCGCCGCCACCAACGCCTTCAGCTGCGCGCCAATCGCGCCTTTCCACTTGCCCCCGATCACGAGGAACCGACCCGATTTCTGGGAGAGCTCCTCCCAGATCTGCCTCCGTTCGGCAAGCGCCGATGCCTCCGATGTGCCCGCGCTTCCATCGGCGTGTGGCGCCAGGGGGGCGACCTCGTGGTGAGCCGCGGCTGGCACGAGCGTCACGACGGTGAACGAACCCACGACCAGCTCCTCGCGAATCGCAAGCGGCAGCCGCTCAGTCGTTATCAGTTGTTCAAGTCGGGCTTTGTTGTAGCCATGGTCGGCAAAGCCGTTGCCGTGGAAGATGCGCAAGAAGGCGACGCCGTTGGGGGCGAGCCGCTGAGGCAACCCACGCACGAAGCGGTCAATCATCTCGCCGCCAACACCGGCATGAATGTTGGCGTCGCGAGGCGCCAGGCGACTGTAGACCGGCGGCGCATTCAACATGATGATCTTGAACGTCGTGGTCTGTTCAGTCGCCGGCAGCGCATCCCAGACGTCGCCCACATAACCCACGAAACGTCCGGCCAACTCCGGCATCCAATGCTCAAGGTTCCACCACGCGTTGTCGAGTGCGGTCTGTTGGACATCGATGCCGACGGCCCGCCGTGCGCCTCGCAACAGTGCGTAACCCGTATGCGGCCCCGAGCCCATTCCCATATCCAAGACGTCCGCACCCACAAACAACGTCGGATCAGCTCGATGGGCCATGTCCAGCGCCTGTCCCAGGTGCTGTGCTCCCGAATTGTCGTCCGCGTCTTCCGGCTGGTACACGCCTTCGAAGACCTTCCACGGCAGGTGCCCGCCGCCCGGCAACCAGGTGAGATAGACGCTGGATGAATCGCTCGGCGCCGTCAGCGCATGCGCCATTCGCCGCAGGAATGAATCGAGTTGTTCGGCCGTCCTCGGCCACTGCAGCATCGGATTGGTCGTGGGATTGGAGGGACGGTCGAGCATCCGCATCATCCGCAGCTCGCTGACGAGCGCATCGATCGCCGCCTCCGCATTGAACGGTTCTGGCAGCGCCTTCACATAGCGCTCGTTTGCAACCTGCAGAACCCTCTTGAGGAAGTCATCCGTATCAGCGAGACCGGGAAGCTGCTCCACCAGTTGTCGAAACGCTGTCAGCTCCGAATGGGTTGCGAGCGCCGCGCGCATCGCGGCCTCCCTCGTCATCACCCCCTCGCGGGTCTCCGCTTCTCCATCGGCCACCCGCGCGGCATGGCCCGCGCCGCGATCCGACGGGCTGCCGGAGGTGTCGGTCATCTGCCGCACGCTCGGCGGCGTCGGCGGCATCGGGCGCATGTCGTTGGTCGACGTTGACGCAGATGCGCTCGCCGTCAATCGTGTCAGCGTCGCTTCTGTCTCAGCAAGCATCCGCCCGAACTCGGTTTCCCACCCCGAATGCTCCTGCACGCCGAAGCGCATGACCCACTGGCCTTTTTCCTCGAGCGACTTCGCCGTGCCCAGGCTCTGCGCGCGGATGAATTGGCCGAAGGTCAACGTCGGCCGCGACGGATCGCCAATGACCAGCGGCGTCGCATCGTTGTCAAACGCGACGAGGGCATGCAGCCCGGTCTTCGGCCCATCGGTCAGCAGCTGCAGCACCGAGTGCTGGAACCGCGGGCCTTCGCTGGTGAAGGTCGCCATCCGCGCGGCGCGTGTCATCATCTGCTGCCAATGTTTCCACGCGGTGGTTTCGCTCGGCGTGCTGACCAGGTACGGCAGCAAGCTGCCATACGACTTGCCGCGCTGAGCACTCAGATATAGCAACGCGGCCCACACATGCGCCGGGTGATCGCGCCGCAATCCGTGTTCGGCCATCAGCTGCTCCATCGCCTTCGCCAGCTCGGAACCGCCGATCCGCATGATCGCGCCGTAGTCGAGGGTGATGGTTCCATCGGCGTTGGCGGCGACGTGCGTGGCATCCCGTGGGACGGTGCCCTGCGTCAACTGCGCGATAAACTCATCCGCGCGCTGCTTCGAGCCGATCACCCCCGGCTCATTGAACGGGTTGATGCCCATCAGCTCGCCGGCCAGTGCCGTCACGTGCTCCCACAGGTAGAACAGCTCGCCGAGCGACAATTCGGAGGGCAGCACGATGTCGATGACCGGCAGGCTCGGATCGAGATCAATCAGCGGGTCCTGCGCTCGCCGAATGCGGACGAACACGCGATCCGCATAGAACCCTGAAGCCGCCAACGCCGGATCATAGCCTTCGCCTGAGGTCGGGAGGATCCCCTGGCCATCTTTCCCCAGACTTTCGGAGAGTAATTGTTCCACCCACGGAGTGAAGGCCGCGAGCGGCTCAGATGTGAGAAAGGCGACCTTGTCGTATCCCTGCCGGCGCAGCGCCTCCAGGACGGCCGCGATGCGCGCGGCGGGGTTGTCCTCAACCGGCGTGACGCTTCGCAGCCACGGCGTCATGCGCTCGCGCACGTTGGCCAGCAGCCGCGGCGTGTCGATGCCCAGCAGCGCGGCGAACACGAGCATCTCCGTGCTGAGCGCGCTGAACCGGCCGCCGACATCCACCTTGGAATGGAAGACGGCGCGGAATTTCAGATCCGCGGCCTGCTTGTCCAGCGGGAATCCCGGATCGGTGATCGCAACGAACTGCCGCCCGGCGGCCTCACCAAACTGCGCCTTGGCCTTCGCCCAGTAATACGTGAAGTTCGCGTTGCCCTCGGGCACCCCGCCGGCTTTCGAGGAGAAGATGAAGACCGTGCGCTCCAGATCCAGCGAGACATCGATCGCGTGCGCCCGCGGCGAGGTCGTATCCAGGATGTGCACCCGCATCCCGTTGGGCAGCACGAACGCCGACCCCTCGGCGCGCGCCCCGAACGCCTGCAGGTACGTGTAGATGCCTTGCGTCGCCCCTCCCATCCCCATCACGACGATGTCTCGGATGCCGTCGCGCGCGAGGTCCTCGGCGAACTGTTGGAACGCCGGCAGCATCGGCACCATCTCATCCGCCAGCCGCAGCCAGCCCAACCGTTCGGCGCGATCCTCAAATGCCGTCCAGTAGCCCTCTCGCCACCAGAGGTTGTGGACCGACTGCGCGGATGGTGGAGTGGCGACCGTCAGCGGTTGCGGTCCGTCTGGAACCCGAACGTCAACGTGAATCCCAACGGTCTCGGCTGCGGTGAGGCTTGCGTCGAGGCTGCCGGCATCCAGCCGCTGCGCCAGCCATGCGGGGTCGTGTGCATGCTGGACCAGCTCTTGGATTGAGAGCTTCGGCGCCGCCTGCTGCAGCGCTGCTTGGGCTGCGGGATTCGCGTGATGCGCCGCGATGGCCGCGAGCGCCGCCACTCGAACGCCGAGGTCGTTGTGCGAGCCCGTGATCACATCGTCCAGTGTTGCAAAGATTGTGGAGTCGCTTCCGGCCAGCATCCCGAGGCTGCGGACGATCTGCTCCTGCACTTGCCAATCCTGCTCCGCCGCCAGCCGCTCTCTGAGCCACGTTGTCACCGTCTCTCTCGTCGGCTCGCTCGCCAGCTTCGGCAGAGCATCCCCCGCCTCCAGCCGGACCTTAAGGCTCGGATCGTTGAGCCGCGCCTGCACCGTGGCCAGCGCGTGTCCTCGGAGCGTTTCATTCGTCCCGAAATTCAGTTGGCCCAACGCCCAGACGCAGGCTCGGCGCAACGTTTCGTCCGGTGACTGTTCGGCCCACCGCATCACGCTGTCGGCCGCCACATGGTCCGGCCCCACATCACCAATCTTTCCGATAGCCCTGGCGACCTGTTCTCTCATTGCCAACGTATTCGGTCCTTCCTGATTTAGCTTGAGCACCAAGGCCGCCGTGGCTCGAGGATCCCGCGATTCTCCTAAGACGTATGCCGCCTCGCGATGGACCGCCCAGAACGGATCATTCAAGAGCGGCAGCAATTCCTCCACCGCCCCCTTCCCGCGAATTCGACCAAACGCCCTCACGGCCGCGAGGCGGACGTTGTTCCGAGGGTCCGTCAGGGGGGACACGCGGTCGTCTTGTGGCGCGCGGGGCTGGCGTGTTAGGAGCGCCCATCCTCGGTCCGTCCCCAGGAGTCCCACCGCGATGACCGCCCCCTCATGGTAGACGCGGTCGGCGTCGTTGGCGCTGTTCAGCACGTGTTCGATCGCATCCAGCGTCGCCATGAGACCCTGCTCGAGCTTCTGCGCCAGCGCCGCTCGGATACGAGATGGGTTCGCCGATTGGAACGCCGACAGCAGCTGCGCCTCAACCGAGCCCGGGCGCAGATCTACACGATATCGCTGGAACTGTCGGAAAAGCTCGAGGAGTCCTTGATGGTCGATCGTGCCTTCCGCGAATGCCGCTCGCACGTCGTCAGCCGATGGGGGACGGCCAAGCCATTGACGATCCCCAAGCGTCACGATCCCCGCCAGCTCCGGCCCGGCCGGGTTGATGCCGAGGCGCGTCAACAGGCGATCCGCATTCCTCACAAACACGATGACCTTGTTGCGCGAAAAAAACGGGTTATGGGGAATGTTCTGCACTTGGAGGAGGTTCACGAGTCGGAAGGCGACAGCGGCCAACTCCCCCTCGTTGTCGCTCTCAAAGACCATCGACTGCGCCGGATACTCGGCTAAGACCCCAATCCGCACGGACCCCTCGACGGCCAGATGCGCCACCGGCGCTTGCTCCACCGGAAACGCCGTCAACCCGGCAGGAAGCTCATCGGCGTACGCCCCCTGGAAGTGGAAATGATTGACCGACGCCGCCGCCCCGAGCGAGTTGAACCACAGCCGCAGGCGGCTGTTACGAACCATCGCCAAGGCATCTTGGATATCTCGGTGCAGCAAGATCTGCGGTCGACGCTCGTCCGTTGTGAGCAAGATCGTGTGCCGGATCGTCGGCGTGTTATTCACCAATACGAGGAAAGCACGGCCGTTGATGATCTTCGTCGTCAGGTACTGTTGTTGCTTGACGTCGAGGAGACTGAATTGCCCCGGCGCGACTGGCTGGAAGACATCGCCGGCTTGCGAGATCTTCGGACGTGTCGGGTCTTCTCGACGAGGGTCAACGCGAATGACGAAGCCATCACGATTGGTCACCTCGACACGCCAGAAGCTGTCGTCCACCCACACCACGTGCCCCAGCACCGCTCCCGTGGCATCCTTCAACGTGCGAGTCCCGGCGGCGTCCGTGTCCACGGTCACAACAGTTCCATGCGGCACCAGCGCATGGTTCGTGGTGCGCACGATGACGCCCTCCTCGTCCCACCCCACCCCGACCTGTTTGCCGTCCGCAAGCCGCAGCACAGCGCTCTGCTGTCGGGTGTCGTCTTGTGGATCATACAGCACCACATGCTCAGCGAGCTTCCGGTCCCACCCCGCTTTCACCTCGCCATCGAAATAGGTTGAACCCACGAGCGCTTCGACCTGCCGCAATCGCCTCCGCCGTTCCATGATGGCCTCATGGTCGGCCATCGCATTGACGTCTTCCATCGAGAGCAGTTGCCCGGATCGCAGCATCGCCAGCCATTGCGACGGAGGAGAGCGCGGGGTTCCCGTCCCGCTCATCCAATTGGCAAACATGAAGTCGTCATCCCCCGGGGCAAAGAGCTTGGCGTTCCAGAGACTCCGCTGATCCAATGGCAGATGCTCCGGCCACACGTATGGGAAATCCGAGGCATCGACGCCGTTTTTCTTCAGCCACTCCACGAGGGGCTGCCGGAACAACGTGGCCTGCGATCCAGTGTCTTTCGGATTATCGGCCGGGGTCACGAGATGCCCGTTGGCGTCTCGGATCGGCGCCCCGAAGACCACGTTGACCACTTTCGTGACTCCGGCGACCTTCACGGGAACCTGATAGAGGACGGTAGCGTCTCCGAGGCGTAACGCTCCCTTCAAGTCAAACACAAAGAGCACCAGGCAATTCTGTCCAATCTTGAAATCTCCGTCTAAGAACGACGCGGAAACGATTGAGCGGTCTCCAATGGACCCTGACTCATATGTTTCGCTCTGAATGGCAACGATATCGCTCGGCTTGATCATAGACTCAGGCGGCGGAGTCACGACCCTGCCAATGAGATCGACGGTTCCGTTGACCAACCACGGCGCATCCGTGGACGCAATGATCGTGTGATCGCGATCGATGGTCACGGTCACGGCATCGGACAGCACCGTCACGGCCAACTCACGGACCAACCACGGCTGGCCGGGCTGCCCGCTGCCTCTCACAGGACTGATCACGATCTGCTCGTTCTGGACGTTGGCAACCTGACGATCGGAGAGCCAGGAGCCTCGGGGCGCCGTGAGCCACCCGTTGACCGGTTTGCCGTCGACGACGTCCAACTCGACCCTTCCGCCAGTCCACAGACCCTGCGAATCGCGCACGATCGTCCCATCGGGGGCCACCCAGAGCGTCACATCATTGGACGGGACGAACCTCAACTCCCGCAGCCCCAAGATGACCGAATCAAACACCGTCGCGGACCATGAGACATCCGCCCCGGTTGCGACATGCGCGTTCAAGCGACTGGGGAACCGGTAGACACGGTGGAGCATGGTCGGAGAGTTGAGATGCTCCATGAATTCATCTGTCTTTCCGAAGTCGCCGAAGAGCAGCGGTCGGGTGGACGTCACGAAATACCGCAGCGAGGCCTCTTGCCTGAACGCCCGCCAGAACCAGCGTCGAAAGTCCCCGTTCTTGTGCGCAGCGAGATACGCGCTCGGGTCCGTCTGCAACGCCAACGCCGGCAGCACGTCGTCAAACCAACTGACATCACGACCGAGAAACTGGGGTTGCTGTACTAAGTCCAATTGCTTGTCATACACGAGCCCCCGCCCCGGCTCAACACGCAGTCCGGCGAGTTTCGCCAAGGCCACTGTCGCATCAGGATCGGCATAGATAAGAGCCGTGGAAATGTTCGTCAACCCGTGATCATCCACAGCTCCCATGGCGTGCAGCTGCGGAGCTTTCTCCTTCTCGACACTCCGCACCATGAGTCCCTGGGCATTCGCGTGTCGCACCCCATGGTCCTCTGCGACGCTGACGGGTCCACGCCAAACGAGCTCACTGAAGTAGCCCCGCTCCCCTGGGCGCACCAGTTGCACATTCTCCGGATCGTAGAGGACTAAGGCGTCACCCGGGATCACCACCAGCCCTTCGTCGACGTTCGCGGCGATATTGCTGAGCCCTGCCCGAAGTTCATCAAAGACCGTCGTGGTGAGCTTTCGCGGACCGAGGAGCGTTGCGTTGGCAGGTAAGGGGATGAAGATTTTCCCCAGGGCGGCGAACGGTGGAATGCGCTTGGACGATCCTGCAGACAACATGATCAGCCATTTCCGATGGCGAATGAGATCCTCAAGACTGCGAATGGGCTCTCCGCGGGCAGCGCGTTCCTTCGCGGTCTCGAGAAAGGCTGTCCGTACCGCATTCAGCACTCCACTGCCACTTGGATGGGAAACCCATCCCTCCGCCCTGGTGCCAGACGGGGTCTCAAGCTCAGGCGGGGGTGGCACGACGCGCGCTTTGGTCTTGCGGGGCAACATGCCAAGCGCATCGCGGTAGGCGACCTCCGCCTCGAATGCACGCTGCTGGTGTTGGTTAGAAACTGTCACAGAGAGATAGTCCCAAGGGGAAATCGATCCTTCGGGTTCGAGCTCCAGACGGTGCAGCGTCGAAAACCTCTCCAGGCCGCGTCGTAACAAGCGTTCATCCCGTAGATCCGCGATACGCTGCGCGAGATCACCCGACAACTCCATGCCTCGATACCGGAAATCATGCGTCCTCAGAAATTCCACAACGTGCCGGATGCCATCGAGCTTGTAGCCGACCGCCTCGGCGTACAACGACTCCTCCGTGGCGAGGCGATTCACGACGTCGACACACGCCGCCACCTGAGCTGCGCTCAACGAGGTGACGGGGGCTAGCTCCGCCAAGAACGTCTGCAGCGCCTCCGCCGCCGGCGGGGCGCGCGTCCGGCGAAAGCGCAGGTACGGTTCCAGTTCAAAGAGCGTGGCAGTCGCGTCGCGGAGGAACGCTTCCGTCGGCTCAAGCCTCAGCAGGCCCTCGTCGGCCCACTGTCGCACCAGCGCCCCCTCGAGCACCACCGCCGCAGCTTCGGGCGCGGTGGCGGCATCTCGATCCAACACACGTTGATGGAGGTAGAGCGTCGGCCCGACGCGGAGGCTCGGCGTTGCCAAGTGATTCATGAAACGAATCTGGATCGCGCGATCGTGAAGCTCACGCAGCAGCTCGCGGATCGGCTCGGACGCCGCCTCGAACGTTCGCAGATTATCCGCCAAGCGGTTGTGTTCCGGCGAACCTGGCAGGATCGACAGATCCACGGCCTGAAACACGTCCTGATCCGGCCGCTCCTCCGGACGCCCGACCGCTCCGAAGGTCATGAGCAGCGGCGCAAAGACCGAGGGAATTGCGGCAGGCGATGTCGCCGTGGCGGGCGGCGGGAGGCGGGTGCCTGGGGCGGTCGGTTGCGTGCCAGCCATGGTGCCCGGTTGCGGAACGCTCCCGACCGCTCCAATGATGTTCACTTCGCCGTGCCGGTCGAACATCCCCAGGGGCCGACCCGGCAGGTCGTGGGGATCGGCGGGACCTTGACGAGCGGGGGCAGCGTGAAGGATTGACGAGGATTCTTGCGTGGGCAGAGCGCTGTGTGGAGGCGGGCCGCGGGGGCTGGGACCGGCACCGGCGCTCGTGGCACGAGGCGCATCCGGGTCGCGCCGGATGTCATCGAGCACCATCGACAAGCCGATGGAGACCACCACGCTCACCAGCAGCGCGGCCAGTCCCAAGCCGAGCGTTCTCGCGGTCTCAGGATCAAGGGTGCCAGCGGACACTAACACCGGCCCGAGGATCGCCAACGCCACCAGCCACCCCAGCCAGCGCCGCGACGAGTGAACGAATTGACTTTCGGGGAACAATCGGCTAAAGTTGGAAGCGATGGCTAATCGCACCCGTCGGTACGAGACGGGCAAGATGCTGATGGACGTCGCCAAATACTTTGCGACGGTGACCGGCGTAGGCAGCTTGGCGAGCCCAGCGGTGAATTGGGTCCTCGTGGTGTTAGGCCTCATGATGGCATTCGTGTGCTGGGGACTTGGCTTTATTGCGATTCCCCAGGACGTGAAGGAGTGAGTCAGATGCCCACCTTTGGCATTGCGGCGTTGGGAATTGGGGTGTTCGCGGTCGCGGTCTGGCTGACCGTCATGATCGCTGAGCGTGTGGACGCCAACCGACGCCGGGCCCACCACAAGCACGCCTAGACGATCAGCGCCACTCCCCGCACCACCCTGCAGTTCTACCTGCCCGAGCAGTAACCCGCCGACCAGCAGCCCCAGCGCGAGGACGCCGGCCTCTCCGCCCCACAAATGAGTGTTGAATCCGAACCGTCGTTTCCGCGGCTTCGTCTGCTCGTCGAACGCGGCGTGGTTTCTGGGGCTTGTCGGCTGTAGAGGTCCGAAGCGCGCCAGGCGGGCCTTGAGGGACGCATCGACCGCCACGCCACGCTTCGTCAGTTCGCCAACCAGCGTCTCGGCGTCGAGCAGCCCGGCACGGCGCCGTGCTAGCAGCTCACGGAGTTCGAACGCAACACGCGAAGGAGGAAGTGGCGCGTCGGCACGCCGGGCGGTTGTGGCCTGATCCTGGGCGCCGGCTGACGGGGTTCCTGCGATCATGGCCGCGGCTCGCTGCCGCTCCTTAAGGTCGGGTGGGCCAGGCGCGTCCGCAAGGTGTTCAGTCATCGGCCTGGGACGTGCTGTGCCGAGTCCATCAGGCAGGAACTCTCTAGCCAGAAGACGGACGGCTTCTTGGTCGCGGGGATGCAGGTGCGGAAAGGCGGGAAGGATGCTCAGATTGAATGTCGCGAGCGCCTCGGGGGGCAGGAGTTTGGCCAAGAGATCCGGCGCGCGGATCTGCACCATCTTCGCGAACTGCCAACGGACGATCAGGGGCACCTCCGCGTGCTGAATCAGCCACACCGCAAGGCCCTCAGCGACGTCGGCGTCGGTTCCCGACCACGGCTCATGCGCGAGGGTGACGAGCGTCTGGTCTTGCTGCGCGAACGTGAGCCTCACCTGCTTCCCCGGCTGATCGACCTCGAATTGAACCGCCACCCCTTCCTTTCGCACCAGCGCCACCGTCTGCTGCACAGCATCCCACGTGATCTGTGGATGAGACGGCGCGCTCGTTTCAGCCACCGTCTTGGCCACCGCCACCACGGTGAACGCTCCCAACAGCGCCAGCCACCAGGTCCCATTCATGAACCCGCTGGTGAAGAACCACGTCACCCCTAGCAGGCTCATCAACCCAACCTTCGCGGCCGTTACGGGAGTAGTGAGCCTCGGTGAGGGTTGAGCAAGCCTCAGGATCACTGTTGCGTGGTCTGGAAATGGTTTGTTGAGGTCCTTCCACTTCCTGGGTTGGCCATTGACGAGGAGTTCAAGACCAGCATTCTGAGCAGCATCTAACTGCATGAGCAAGGGCCGTGTAAATCCAATCTCGTTGCTGAGCGGACCTGGGGCAGGCACCTCAGCCGTTGGAATGATGCCTTCCGTCTCAAGCAATCCCAACAGATCCCAGAGATCTCTGGCCGGCAACGCTTCCCGGAATCCTCCTCGCCGTAACAAGAACTTGCTCGCGGTGTCCTCCGAAATCGCAAAATCGATGATGGGGTAAGATGGTGGCAGTTGAGGAGCGAGGTTGGTCTCTTCCGCTTCAACGCCTGCCACTTGTTGAAAGCGTTGACGGATCGCCTGCCTATGCCCAGCGATCTCCTCGGTTGGGTCCTGGCCATAAAACTGCCGCATCACACCCAGCCGGTACACAAAGTAGGCTCCACGCCCAACAAGGTACTTGGTGAACCCATGCCGCAGAAACTCCCTGGCGTCTTTTCGCTCACGGAAGATCGGCACGCCATCCTGAGTCCGCAACTCCAGCATCGCCTCGACCCACTCTTCTGGCGCAGTGCTGCCGCCCCTCAAGAGATGGTCTTGGATGGAACGCGTGACGTCACCCTCCTGTTGGAGACGGCTCCACAGCTCCTGGAGGGTTGGGTGAGCACTCAGGTACTGATCGGCTTCGGCCATTCGCCCGGCCAACGCCTGGACAAAGTCCCCAAACAGCGTGCACACAGCTAACACTTCGCCCCACGGTGTCAGGTAGAAGACACGACTCCCTTCAAGGTCGACGCCAAAGAGGAAGACCTCATGTCGGTTGAGACGTTCCTGCCACGGCATGGATGGTGACCCAACCCGCTCAACCCACTCCTGATACCCGGGACGGAACAGGTAAAACTCTGGCTGGCGAGCCCCGACGGTCAATGAGGCTCGTTGGTATCCCAACTCGTCCGGAGGCTTGGGGCCAAGTTTCACGTGGACGCCGGTTGGAACGGGCCCGCCTGGAGCGGGCAGCGGTTCATCGACCGGCACCTGATCGAGTATCCCGTAGCTCACCACCAGAATCGAGCCGACCTGCCATGCGCTATACCCCTGTCGACGGGCTTGGACGGTGATCGCGCGGTTATAGACAACGGGGGAGTAGGCGCCCCGTTCATAGAGGGTTTGGAAGAGACCATGAACCGGAGCGCCCGCTTCGAGGAATGCAATCAGCACAGAATGTGGAAGCGATGGGGGAAAGTTCCCGTTCCTGACTAAACGGTCGAGTAACGCCACGGCGACTGCCTGATTGATCCCGTGGTGGTAGGCATGACCAATGCGTTCCATGTCTTGGACCATGCCGTAGTCTTCATACAGATACGAGAACTCAGGAGGCGCCAGGAGACCAACCAACTCCCCCCATCCATCCCACCACCACTCAGAGTTCCAGCCGAGTTTCCTGTCGGCCAATTCTGTGAGTAGTCGCGTCATGCGTCCTTTCTTCGGATCATTCGGCAACCAGTCCTCAAACCTCCGGATGAGGTTTCCAACCTTCCACATCAGGACATAAGCCGCTTTGGCAGGAAGACCTGGCCTCGCGAGGAAAAGGAGTTGTTGCTCAGCTTTCTCAACGATCGACGCGTCTGCTTCCGACGACAACGCCTCTACGCACGCCTGCACCCAGATCTCCACCCCCTCCCCCCCGGGAGACTCCCACACAGAAGACCCTGCACCGATCTGCGCCTTCGCAAAAGCCCTCAGGACCTCTCGAATGGCGGTCCCGTGCCAATCGTCAGGTTGAGATTCCAGACGCGAGACCAGCCACGGAATCTGCTTGGCAAGCGTCTCTGGGTTGACGGTCGCCATGAGGCTCGTCAACCGTTGCTTGGAATACTGTGTCCGCACCTGCGCGTCAGATGAGCCAATGTCAGCTAGGAGTTGCGCAAGGAAGATTTCGCCCCCACGCCCCTTTCCAGCCCACCAGGCTGGGGAGTCATCACCAATGTGCGCTTTGGCAAATGCCTCTAGCACGGTTTCTGCCAGCCGCCTCATCTCGTACCAGACAGATCCCTCAAGGAGGCTGATGAGTTGCGGGATACTGGCTTCAAGACTCTGCAGTGCCTCTTTGCGTTTGGCAAGCGCGATGAGCCATTGACTGGCTCGCTCACGATCCCGCGCGCTCCCTGATGTCAGCAGGGTGACCAAGCGTTCGACCTGGCCAGTGTCTGGCTTGGTCGTTCGGGCGCGATGAACGGCCCAGCCCCCCCATGCGGCGGCCAGTCCCAGGATGATCAGCGGTACCCACCAGGTCCCACCGCTCCACGCCCCCGTCGCCAGCCCGGTCAAGACGAGCGCGACCGTCTTCACCACCTTGCTGGCTGGGGTGTTGTGCGTTGCCGCTGCGGTGGGCGGCTCGGGCAACTCAAGGTGACCGGCGAGCAACCGCTCGACGTACGGACGCCCTACGAGCTTCTGGCGCTCGGCCTCCTCCTCTGGGCTTTGCGGCAGTCGCTTCGCTTCCTGCAGCGCATGCTCGGCGTCTCGCGCCTCGGCACGCTCATCATACGGTCTCCGGTCGAGCTGCGAGGGGAAGAGCCGGATGATCTTGATTTTCTTGTTCAGCCCATCTCGCCGAAATGCAAACATCAGGTTGGCTCGGACGCCCTCGCGGTCAAAATCCGTCTCGTTCTCGAAGGGTTCATAGAAGACGATGCGGCCCGTAAAGCGCTGCTCCTTGAGGATGCGGAGAAAGGCGAACGCGGTCTCTGTGTGATGGGGATGATGCGGGGTCTTCGTGAAGGGATACGGCAAGATCCAGACGCGCGCGCGGTTCTGTTGGAGTCGTTCAAGGACATAGGACTCGACCAACGCAAGGTTCTTCGTATCGAATACTCCATTGAAGGGCAACTCGATCCCCAGGTTGCGGTAGTGCACCTCCGGAATGCCCATCGCCCGTGCGACCTCAATCGCCTCACGCCTCCGAATGCCCTGCTTGATCGTATCCAACGACGTGCGATCCACATCCGCAGGAGAGATCGCTTGGGCTAACCACGAGACGAAGGATCTTTGCCCCTGCGCTCCCCGGAGCCAGGCGAGGGCAAACGCGTCGTTGATCCCACGGCTGTCTTCGGTCACATCCACAGCGTAGACATGCTCATTGACAGCGCTCAGCGCTCGCAAGAATTCCTCGATCCTGATCTCGCGATCATCCGGGTGAGGCCCCACGGCCACAACCGGATCGGTGCCGATCAGGCTGAGCAAATCCGCTGACGACGTGAGCACCTTCACCTCAGGATCGGGCACGAAGCGCAGGTCCTTGGTGAACTCAATCGCCAGCGTGCGTGCCTCGGTCTGATTCGCTCGCACGCCGACCGGGGTTGGCTCAGACGCCGGAGACACCGGACCGACCGGCTCCTTGCCTTCCGGCGGTAGACTCGTCATGGCATGGATCGCTGGGATTCTTCCGTTCACCGCCGAGGCCGTTGCGGGCATCACCCGCCGCAGCCATCGCCTGAGCTGCAGCCTGTGCCGGATGAGCATCCACGCGATGAGCCCAAGGCCAACCACGAGTAGCGGGGACGATTCCCACAAGACGCCTGCCAGGATGGCCGCCGCGCCGAGCGGGCTGTGGACCCCCGCCCCCCCCGCCTGATCCGCCTTCTCCGAGCCGCTTGGCACATGACCCAGTCGTCGGTCCAGGGCCAACTGGCACATCCGTTCGTAGTCCGAGATCGCAGATGGCGCGTCCGGATCGGCGGGAAGGCTGATCCAAAACTGACCACGACTGCGCAGCAATTCTGTCATCTCAGGGTCGCCACTCGAAGGCCCTTCAGTCGCGGCGACGTCCGAGAAGATGATGCCCCCCTTTGGAAGGTTCAGACCGTCGTGGTGTCCGAAGCCTCCGCCGACTTCGTCGGCCTCTTCTGGAATCCCCCACGCAACGAGCTGGTTGAATCGCTCTGCCTCGAATTGCCCGGCGCCCTGCGCCAGGGAGGCAGAGGACGTTTCGCTGAAGATGGTGGCCGTCAGAGGAAACGTCTCTCGAGCAGTCGTTTTGAGCAGGAGGGGGACGAACCCTGTCGGCCATCCGTGACAGTGCACCACATCTGGATCGGTCGGAAGCTCACTGCGGCTGCGCAGCACACGCAACAGCTCAACGGTGGCAAGCGAAAAGAGCGCGACCTCCTCCAACAGAGGCCTCGGCCGCCAACCGGCGCTCTCTGTGGAATGCTCTGGATGACGCACGGCATAGATCTCGCTGCCATGGAGCCGGGTCATCAACACATCAAACTGAAGGCCACCCGCGTCCACCGTCAGGCCGGTCTCTCGAAGGGGGTACATGGGCGCGTGATGCCAGGGCATAATGAGGACGCTGCGGTAGCCGAGACGCGGCAGCTCCTTGAGGAGCGCGCTGATGCGCTGCTCCGCAGGACCTGCGGGATGCAGCGGGTCTTCGTAGGAGACCTGAACGATTGTGCGGGGTTGGTATCGCCTGGGGGCGTGCTCGACCACATCCAGCACCCCGTTCCCATACGGGAGGTCCGCCCAGTACGTCTCTCCGCTCGGGCGTCGATACCGAAACGTGTATTTGAACCATCCCGCTCGCTCGGGGCGAACCGTGACTTGGCAACGTCTCGCCCGTTCATCGACGGGTACGTCCGCGACCACCTCCCATGTGCCGGTGAGATTCGACCAGAGCTCGGCCTGGAGTCCCTTGACCGGCGGCCCCCACCAGATGGTCTGCAGTGTCACCGGTTCGCCGACCTTGGCCAGCACGATGGCGCCAGAGCCTTCCTCTAGGGTGCCCCAGACGTGGCTTTGGGTACGCGCTGCTGCGACCTCTTCGATGAGCTGAAGCTGAAGGGCCGACGCGTAGTCAGCCCGAGCAGCCTCATGAGGATTGTCCACGACGTGTTGCGTCCATGCCGAGACAAATCGCTCCCAGGCCTCGGCCAACAGCGGTTGGCCGCCGAGCCTCAAGCCGGCGTGTGCCGCCGCAAGCGCCTCCCAAAATGTCACGTACGGCGAATCGGGGCGCAACGAAACCGCATCCTGGAGCGCCTCTCGTACGCCCTCGCCATCTTGCCCCGCCTGCTCTGCTGAGGACAGGACCACTTGGAGAAATGGCGTGAGCACGTTCGCTGTGACGGCCGGATCGCTCATAAGCTCTGGGTGCGCGGCCTTCAGGAGTCTGAATCGCAAGGCCTTCTTCACGACTCCTGGGACGGCGCGTGGCTCCTCGCCACGAGCCCGCCGGCGCACAGCCTCAACGAAGCGTTCCAGGGAACCACGTTCTGGGAAGGCGCGCTCGAATCGAAGTAGCGCCCGATAGGCGCTGAGTACCGCCATGCGGCTTCGAGGACTGGCCTGATCGTTGATTTGGTCTCGTCGCAAGAAAAAGCGGCTGATCAGATCCCACAGGAGGGTCGCCCGCAGGATCTCAGGCAGGACTTTGAGATCCGCATCGCTCAGCGGGTTCGGTCCCTGCTGATACGCCGCGACGGTGTCAACGACATGCTCCCAGACAAACCCACGGGTGCGGCCCCAATCCCTCGTCAAGAGGAGGCTGCGAAAATCGTGCAGCAGCGACCCGAATTGCGAGCGCTCAAAGTCGATCGCGGTGGCCCCGGTCGGGGTAAAGAGGATGTTGAAGAAGCTGAGATCCCGATGCAGAACGCCCTGCCGCGTCTGAGCAAGACGCTGCGGCTTGAGGCGCTGCTCGAGGAGATCAAACTGTTTCAGGATCCGGTCCACCATGCCGAGAAACAGCGCATCGGCCTGTGTCAGCTGTGAAGGGTTCTCGTCTTTCAATTGCTGAACCCGGCGTTGGTACTCCACGAGGTCATCCCGCGCATAGACGATATCCGTAATGGGCCACTGCGTGCTCTGCCCTTCCGGGATCTCCGTCCCCAACCCCTGATGGATCTGTGACAGGAGGCGACCTGCGTCTTCCCAGTGCCGGGGGCTTGTCTTGCTCGGGTGGATGGTGTTGCCGTGAACAAAAGTTTCCAGTGTACAGTACGCTCCGCCGATCCTGCCAAGGTAGCTGCTGACTCGGTCCTCTGGTTGTCCTCGACACGGCCAGAGGTCTGCCGCCGGGAGGTTCGCCAGCCGTGCCGATGCACTCCATCGCCGGCTCACATCGATCCTCCATCGTGCTTCTTCGATCGTCCAACCGATCCACTTCAACACCACCTCAGTCCCTTTCTTGTTACCCTCGAGCACCGTGAGCTTAATCGGACCGCCTCGTTTCTTGAGCGGGTACGGACCCCCCGGGAGTCGCAGCTCTTCTTCGGGAAGCCTGGAAACGGCGATGTGCTGGGGGTCGGTCGTCCCAAGATCCCACATCTCCAGCACGAGGCGAATCTTCTCCGTCAGAGGGATCTTCTCCTCTCCCTTCTCCTGCTCGACGAAGTCCAAGAACCATTGGCTGCCGAGGAGCACGGATGGAACCGGGAGGATCGGATCAAGAGTCGGCAGGGGCCACGGAGTCCAGACGCCAAGCTGCCGCTTCTGTTGGTGGATCAGGTCGGCCGCTCGCCTCACAGACGGCGGGGCCGGTGAGCGCGCCGAGCCAGCCCAGGCAATCGGGAGCGGTTGCAGGGACCAACCCAATTGTTGTGCGCGAGCCACCAGGAACGGTTCCAACGTGATGGCGGTGAGGCTGGTTCGGTCGAATTCGTTGTACGAACTCACGGGAAGGACTTGCCATAACAGATCACGATGGAACGCGGTGAACCGACACTGGGCATCCTGCAGGGCTCGGAGCGCTACCCACCGGGAAAAGAAGCCGGGGAACTGATTGGCCAGCGTCCCGAGGGCTGTGGGCCGAGGGCTGCCGAGCAGCTCGCGGGAGCCTACGGCGACGGTCTTCTGATCCTTCGAGATGGCATCAAGGATCAGCCCCTCTTGACGCAGGTCGATGGCACCATCGAGCGTGGTCAGAACCACCTGTTCACCTCCGGCGTGGAGCGCCTGGCGCAGACCAAACGCGGCCGCAGCATCTCTGATCCGGCGCATCGGGAGGAACGCCTCTTGCGGCAACTCGAAGAGACGCACCTGCCCGCCGGTAAATAGGTCAGGATACTCCTCAATCAGCAGCTTCCGGGTCTCGCCGTAAATGGAGACCGGCCCAGAGAAATCGTCGGTCACGAGGGTGAGCGTCCAACGGCACGTGGGGTTCCAGCCATACAAGTCGCGCAGTTGGCTGATGGCCCGGCGCACTCGCTCCTTGACGGCGGCTGGCGGTTCGCCCTTGAGCAGCGGGCACACCGTCGCCACGGGCAGGTAGCGCGTCGTCTCGGCGACCGCTAGATACGAGCGGATGAGACGCTCGGCAGCCGGCAGGACCTCTTGAGGACGCGCCTCGAGCATCTCCCGGAGGAACACCATGATGTCCTCTCGATCCTCCCGTCGAAACGCCGCGGCCAGCGCCGAACCGATCAGCGCGATTCGCGGCCGGTCCTCCAGTCGGGATGGTTCCTGCGCCGAGCGGCTGATGATTCTAGTCAAGATGTCAAGTGCCTCCCGCGTCGGCAGCGTCGGCTCCCGGAGCCGTAAAGGTAGCGCTTGCTCATCAGGGCCAGAAAAAATAGGTCCGGCAGGATGTGAGGCAATGCGTCCCGTGGCGCGGGGCGCCGGACGCGGTGGGGCGGGCGGTCGGGCGGGTGTCAACCATTCGTGGAGGGAGGCCGCCAATTCGCTGGCGAGCCAGACCAACGGCCACACCACCGCGGGAGGCCCGTGGATTGGATGGGCCTTGTGGGAGAGCTCGTGACGGATGACGCGGGC
>MHGA01000002.1 GCA_001804415.1 Candidatus Aquivivens invisus | reverse complement strand
GACCGCTTCCGTGACTTGAGCGCCCGAGGAAAGCCAATGGACCAGCCGGGATTCGTTGACGGAACATTTCGCCGGATTCGTCGAGGGATCGTAGTAGCCGAGCACCTCGAGCGCCCGGCTGCCCTGCGCCTGCCGGCTGTCCATCACGACAATCCGATGGTGCGGGGTTTTCTTCGTGCCTAATCGCTGCAACCGAATCGTGACCATCCGTCCTCCGCTATGCGTCGTGTTCGCGTCTGATGGAGGCGCCTAAGTGCGCCAACTTCTCTTCCAGCCGTTCGTAGCCGCGGTCGAGATGCTCCACGCCGCGCAATTCCGTCGTATTCTCCGCCGCCAATCCCGCGATCACCAGCGCGGCTGAGGCGCGCAGATCCGACGCGGTCACGGGCGCCCCGCTGAGTTGCTCGACCCCTTTCACGATCGCGCTGCCGCCCTCATGGGTGATCTGCGCGCCCATGCGACGCAGCTCGGGTACATGCATGAATCGCTCCGGATAGATTTTCTCCATCATGAGACTGACCCCTCGGCTGAGGCTCATCATCGCCATCATCTGCGCCTGGAGGTCCGTCGGAAACCCGGGAAACGGCAGCGTGGTCACCTCCACCGCGTTGAGCCGCCGGTCCGACCGGACCCGCAGGAAGCCTTCCCCCGCCTCAATCTGGACATTGGCTTCCCGCAACGTCTCCACCACCGCGCCCACATGGTCGCCGCGCGCGCCGGTCACGGTCACCTCGCCCCCGAGGGTGGCGGTGGCCATGAGCAGCGTGCCCACTTCAATGCGATCAGGAATCACGCGGTAGTGCGCCCCGTGCAGCTCGGGCACGCCGTCAATCTGAATCACCGGTGTGCCCTGTCCTGAGACCGTCGCACCCATGGCGATGAGGAAATTCGCCAGATCCACCACCTCCGGCTCGCAGGCGGCATGCTCAATCCTCGTTGTGCCCTGGGCCAGCGTGGCGGCCATCATCACGTTGGCGGTCGCCAGCACGGAGGAGCCGAACGCCCCGGCGAGATGGATCACCGTCCCGCGCAACCCGGAGGTCGTCGCCACCAGATCCCCGTGCTCCACGGCAATCGCAGCCCCCAGCGCGGCGAGCCCCTTCAGATGGAGATCAATCGGCCGCGGTCCCAGGATGCACCCGCCCGGCATCGAGACGCGCGCGCGATGATGACGGGCCAGCAACGGGCCCAACACGCAGATGGAGGCCCGCATCAAGCTCACCAGTTCGTAGGGTGCCGTGGAGCCGGTGTAGTGGTTGGGGTCGATGCGCAGCCTCTCGTCCTCGTGGTCCACGCGGATCCCCAGGCGACGCAGGATGTCCGCCATGGTCAGCACATCGGTCACGCGGGGCACGCCCTCGAGGACGACCGGCTCCTCCGTCAGCAGACACGCGGCCATGATCGGCAGCGCGGCGTTCTTGGCACCGCTGGCCGCCACAGTCCCGCGCAGCGGAGGGCTGTGTTGCAAGATCAGTTTGTCCATCTCAAAGAGCTATGAGGCAACCCAGAGACCACGCGGACGACCCGCGAGGTCGTTGACGATCGCAACCTCCCGAACCCATGACTGCCGGCTCGCCAGCTGACACAGCACCTCCGCCTGCGATTCGGCGCATTCCATGCACAGCACCCCGTCCCGCCGGAGGAGCGCCGGCGCGTCGGCGATCAGCCGCCGATGAAACGCCATGCCGTCACACCCGCCGTCAAGACTCAGGCAAGGCTCATACCCCACCTCGCGCGGCAATCCGTGCACGTGGCTTGTCGGCACGTACGGGGGGTTCGAAATCACCAGATCAAACGCCGGCTTCCTGAGCAACCCTTGCGTCCAGTCCGCCTGAATGAGCAAGACGCGAGACCCAAGCTGATGCCGCCGGAGATTCGCGCGCGCGGTACGCAGCGCGTTCCATGATAGCTCAACCGCCACGACGACACAAGATGGGATCGCGAGGCTGAGGCTCGTGGCGATGTTCCCGCTGCCGGTTCCAAGATCCAGCACCCGGGGGGCGATCCCTCGTCGCGTCAGCGCCTCCAGATAGTTCCTCGCCTCATCCACCAACGCTTCGGTCTCGGGCCTCGGGATCAAGACGTCGCGCGATACCTCAAGCCGATGCCCGCAAAAATCCGTGTACCCGATCAGATGCTGCAAGGGCTCCCCCGTCAGGCGGCTGAGAACCCAGTGGTCAATCCGTCGAAGGATCTCGGGCTCGGGGAGCGAGTCGGCCAGGAACAGCTCGGTCCGACTGAGGCCGCACGCCTCCGCCACCAACCACTCCGCCTCCGCCCGAGCCGAGACAACCCCCGCCTGCTGCAAGGCTTCTTCCGCCTCACGGAGAACCTGGCGCACGTTCCGACACGTTTCTCCATCGACCCCGCCATCCCCGCCTTGGCGGGGTCGGCTGTACTTTAGCGGACCGGTGGGCGGGATGTTCGCCCCACACGGGGCGTCGTGGAGGGGGCCACGGGCTTGCCCGTGGGGCTCCACCAGACCGACCCTGCTGCGTTCCATTTCTTCTTCCTACTTCCCCCTTCCCCCTTCGACCTTCCCCATGTCCAGTTGTTGCGCCTGGTCCTGCGCGTGGAGGGCGGCGACCAACTCCTCGAGATGCCCGTCCAGAATCTGTTCCAGTTGGTGGAGGGTCAGGCCGATGCGATGATCCGTGACCCGCCGGTCAGGAAAATTGTACGTGCGGATCTTCTCGCTGCGCTCCCCGCCCTTGACCTGCTCTTTCCGGGTGGACGCCCGCGAGGTCTGTTGAGACGCGTGCAGGCGATCGAGCAACCGAGCCCGCAGCACGCGCATCGCTTTTTCCTTGTTGCGCAGCTGGCTGCGCTCATCCTGGCAGGTGACGACCAGCCCGGTGGGGAGGTGCCGGATCCGCACCGCCGAATCCGTGGTGTTGACGGACTGCCCGCCCGGGCCGGAGGAGCGGAAGACATCGATCTGCAGGTCTTTCGAAGGCAGCGGCGGCAGCTCAACGTCCTCCGGCTCAGGCAACACCGCCACGGTCGCGGTTGAGGTATGGATTCGGCCCTGGGCTTCGGTCGTCGGGACCCGCTGGACCCGGTGCACCCCGCTTTCAAATTTGAAACGTTCCCACGCGCCGGGGCCTTTGATCGCCACGATGATTTCTTTGAACCCTCCGGCTTCCGTCTGGTGGCTGTCCATCAGCTCAATCTGAAGGTGGTGATTCGCCGCATACTTGGTGTACATGCGATACAGATCCCCGGCGAACAAACCGGCTTCCAGTCCGCCTGTCGCGGCGCGGATCTCCACGATCAGCGGATGGTCGGCCACGCCGTGCTCGTCCTTCCAGAGCCGCTCCAGCTCCTCCCAGAGAGCGGTCTGCTGCTGCCGCAACGACACCGCCTCGTCCCGCGCCAGCTCCCGCAAATCCGCATCCCCCTGCGCGTGGATGAGCTGTTCGGTCTCGAGCACTTCCCGCTCGATGCGCTGGTAGGTCCGAACGAGCATCACCAGCTCTTTCAATTGGGCTAACTCCTTGGAGAGCTGCTGGTACTCGGGGGTGTTCGAGGCGGAGGCGAGTTGCGCGACGCGCTGTTCCAGCTCCACGTAGCGACGTTCACGCTGCCTCAGTTGGTTGAGCAACGGCTCACGAGGAAGCGCCATGCCACAGGACGTGTATGGGACTCAAGACCCAGGACTCAAGCCTCAAGTCAATGCCTTCTTGGGTGTGACACCTTGCGCCTTGGGTCTTGCGTCTTGAGTCTTGTATTTGCGGCGGAACTTTTCCACGCGGCCGGCCGTGTCCACGAAGCGCTGCTGGCCGGTAAAGAACGGATGGCACTTCGCGCAGATCTCAATGTGGATCTGGGGACGGGTGGAGTGGGTGTGATACACCGCGCCGCACGAACAGGTAATCGTGCACGCCACATACTCCGGATGGATCCCTTCTTTCATGCGTGAAACCCTCCGTGAGTGGCAAAGTGACAACGTGACTGAGTGGCTAAGCAAGACACGTTGCCACTGAGTCGCCTAGCCACTGAGTCACTGGTTTTTGGACATCGTGCGCAGGAACTCTTCGTTCGACTTGGTCTTGGAGATCCGGTCGATCAGCAGCTCCATCGCCTGCACCGCGTCCATCTCGTTGAGCACCTTGCGCAGCACCCAGATGAGCTGGAGCTCATCCGCGGGAATCAGCAGCTCTTCCCGCCGCGTATTCGAGCGGCGGATGTCAAGCGAGGGGTAGATCCGGCGTTGGAAGAGATTGCGGTCGAGCGTCAACTCCATGTTGCCCGTCCCCTTGAACTCCTCGAAGATCACGTCGTCCATCCGGGAGCCGGTCTCAATCAGGCACGTCCCGATGATCGTCAGGCTCCCCCCTTCCTCGACCCCTCGAGCCGAGCCGAAGAAGCGCTTGGGCTTATGCAGCGCGTTGGCGTCGAGCCCTCCGGTGAGCACCCGGCCGCTGTGGGGCTCCACCGTGTTGTAGGCGCGCGCGAGCCGCGTGATGCTGTCCAGCAGGATCACCACGTCCTTCTTGTGCTCCACCAATCGCTTGGCTTTTTCCAACACGATCTCGGCGACCTGCACGTGCCGGTCGGCCGGCTCATCGAAGGTGGAGGAAATCACCTCGCCCTTCACGCCGCGCTGCATCTCGGTGACCTCCTCGGGGCGCTCATCAATGAGCAGCACGATGAGGACCACCTCCGGATCGTTGGTGGTGACGGCGTTGGCGATTTTCTGCAGCAGGACCGTTTTGCCGCTGTACGGCGGGGCCACGATCAACCCGCGCTGCCCTTTGCCGATCGGGGTGAGCAGGTCCATGATGCGCATGGACACTTCCTTCGTCGTCGTTTCCAGCTTCAACCGCTGCTGCGGGTAGATCGGCGTGAGGTTATCAAAGAGGATCTTGTCTTTGATCGCTTCCGGATTTTCGAAGTTCACCGCCTCGACCTTCAGCAGGGCGAAGTAGCGCTCGCCCTCCTTGGGTGGTCGCACTTGGCCACTGACGGTATCGCCGGTCCGCAGATCGAACTTCCTGATCTGCGAGGGCGACACGTAGATGTCATCCGGGCACGGCAGGTAGTTGTAATTGGGCGACCGCAGGAACCCGAAGCCGTCCGGCAGGATCTCCAGCACCCCCTCCGAAAAGATCAACCCCTCCTTTTCCGTCTGCGCCTGGAGGATCTTGAAAATCAGATCCTGCTTCTTCAACCCTGAGAGGCCGTTGACCCCCAGGTCCCGAGCCATTTTGTTCAGCTCGGTGATTTTCATTTCCTTCAGATCGGCGAGATTCAACCGCGCTGTCTGCGTCTCACGAGATACCTGTTCCATAGGTCCGCCACCTGCCTTCGGGTCTTGAGGAGCCCCGCTGTGTTATCGATCACCACATCGGCCAAGGCCGCCTTGGCCGACACCTTCCACTGCGCCTTCACCCGTTGATCAATCTCCCGCGCCGACCAACCGCGCTCTTTCAGGCGCCGGCGCTGCACCGGCGGCGCCGCGTTGACGACCACCAGCAGATCCACCAGCCTGCGCATGCCGGCCTCCAGCAGCAGCGGGACGTCCAGCGCCACCACCCGCACTCGTGTCGCTCGCCGCAACTGCGCCAGGCGCGCGCGGGTCTGTCGAATGACGTACGGATGAATGATCGCCTCAAGGCGCTTGCGCGCGCGCGCGTCTTGAAACACGCGGCGACCCAGCGCGTGCCGGTCGATTGAGCCGTCCGCGTTGAGGACCGTCCGACCAAAGACCCGGACGATGCGGCGCCACGGTGCCCTCCGCGCTCGCAAGGCCTCATGCGCGAGCTCATCGGCGTCAATCACCTCAGCGCCCAGCGCCTTGAGCATCCGCGCCACCGTGCTCTTGCCCGTCCCCACCCCGCCCGTGATCCCCACAACTACCATCACCAGACATGAGACAGGAGACAGGAGACAGGAGACAGGAGACAGGTCCCTTGTCTCTTGTTTCTTGTCGCTTGTCGCTTGTCGCTTGTCACTTGTCGCTTGTCCCGTTCTTCAGGTCGGTCATCTCCAGCCAGTTGGGCCCGGTCTTGATCGTCACCACAAGCGGCACGCGCAGCGCAATGGCGCCTTCCATGACGCGGCGCACCAGGGCCGCAAGGGCATGCCGTTCTTTCGACGGCGCCTCGAACACCAGCTCGTCATGCACCTGCAGGAGCATGCGGCTTGCCATCCGACGACCACGCAGCTCCTCGGCCACCTGCACCATCGCCCGCTTGATGAGATCGGCGGCCGTGCCCTGCATCGGGGTGTTCATCGCCAGCCGCTGACCCAGCTGCCGGATCGCCGGGTCCGGGCTGTTGATCTCTGGGATATAGCGGCGGCGTCCGAGCAGGGTCTGCACGAATCCGTCACGCGTGGCGTGCTGCCACTGCTGTTCGAAGAAGCCCTGCACCTTCGGGTACCGCTCGAAATACGCCTGAATGAACGTCGCGGCCTCGTCGTATGGCATGCCCAGCTCGCGCGAGAGCCCGTGGGCGCTCATGCCGTAGAGAATGCCGAAGTTGATCGCTTTCATCGCGCTGCGCATCTCCGGCGTCACCTCATTCTCAGCGACACCGTAGATGAGCGAGGCGGTATAACGGTGGATGTCGTGGCCGTTGGCAAACGCGTGGATCAGCTGCTCATCGCCCGACAGGTGCGCGAGGATTCTCAGCTCAATCTGCGAATAGTCCGCCGCCAGGAGCGTCCACCCCTGCTCCCCGGGGATAAACGCCTTGCGGATCTGCCGCCCCAACTCGGTTTTGATGGGGATATTTTGGAGGTTCGGATTGCTGGAGGACAGCCGGCCCGTGGCGGTGGCGGTCTGGTTGAAGGTAGTGTGCACGCGTCCGGTCTCGGGGTCGACTAGTTTCGGCAGCGCGTCAACGTAGGTGGACATCAGCTTGGAGAGCTCGCGGTACTCCAGCAGCCGCTTGGGAAACGGATGGCGCGAGGCAAGCTGCCGCAGCACGTCGCTGTCGGTGGAGGCGCCGGTTTTGGTCCGCTTGATCACCGGCAGTTTGAGCTGATCGAACAGCACGGCGGCCAGCTGCTTCGGCGAGTTGAGATTGCACGTGGCACCGGCAACCGTGTAGAGCTCCTGCGTCAGTCGCCGGCACGCCGCGTCCATCGACGCCTTCAGGGTGTTGAGGTAGTCGACGTCGATGGCGATGCCGGCGGTTTCCATCTCGGCCAAGACCTGCAGCAACGGCAGCTCCAGCGTCTGGTACAGCTCGGCCAACCCCTGGGCGTTGAGTGTCGGCGCAAGCTGCCCATGCAGTTGCGCCACGACCCGGGCCGCGCCTCCACAGCCCTGGGTAGCGTCCTCTGATTCGAAGTCCAGCGTCTCCCGGACGTATTCAGGGATCTTCACGCGGACCTCAAGGTGTTCGTCCGCCAGATCCGTGAGCGTTGGGGTGGTCCGCGCGGGATTGAGCAAATGGGCGGCGATCATCGTATCGCCGGTGATCCCCGTAAGCCGCGCGCCCATGCGGCTCAAGAGGCGCAACACCGCTTTCGCATCGTGGCTGACTTTGCCCCTCGACGGATCGGCCAGCCACGCGGCCAACGGCCGACCGGAGGCGCTGCGCAGGCTCTCGCGATCCACCTGCACCACCCAGGCTTCATCCGTGTCGAGCGCGATTCCCAGCAGCGCCGCCCGCAGTGGCGACCCCCCCGCCTCCCCGCCAGCCTGCCCGAGCACAGGCCAGCAGGCGATCGCCGCGGTCTTGGCCCGCTCGAGCCGACGGTGCAAGGCGTCCTGATCCTTCGCCGTGGTCACCCGACGGACGGGATGCGCCGTGCCGATTGTCGCAGGAGCGGCGTCATCCTTCTCCAGGTCGCGGAGCAGGCGCTTGAACTCCAGCTCGCGATAGAGGCTGCGCACGGCGCGCCAGTCCGGCTCCTGAACCTTAAGGTCCTCCAGGCCCACCGTGAGCGGCACGTCGCAGTCGATCCGAGCCAGTTCCCGGGACAGCTCCGCCTGCTCCTTTGAGGCGGCCAGCAACTTTCGCCGCGAGGGGCTGTCCACGTCATCCAAATGACGATAGAGTTGATCGAGGCTGTTGAACTGCGACAGCAGCGATCGCGCGGTTTTCTCGCCGATCCCCGCGACGCCGGGAATGTTGTCGATCTCGTCTCCCATCAGCGCCATCAGATCCACGATCCGCTCCGGTGGCACCCCGTAGCGCGCCTTCACGGCGGCGGCATCCACGACCGGATCGTCCTGCTGACGGTGCGGGTTGTAGACTTTGATGCGGGCGTTGACGAGCTGCAGCACGTCTTTATCCCCGCTCACGAGAAACACCTCGATCGACCGCGCGGCGATGCGCGTGGCGATCGTCGCCAGGAGATCTTCCCCCTCATACCCTTCCTGTTCAAACGTCGGAACGCGGTACGCCTTCAGAAGGGCCTTGATCGTCGAAAGCTGCTCGATGAGCAGAGGCGGCATCGGCTTGCGTTGGATCTTGTACTCGGCGAACCGCCGGTGGCGGAACGTGGGCTTGCCCGCATCAAAGGCCACCGCGAGATACTCCGGGTGACGCTGCTCCCGCAACGCCTTCAACATCACGGCGAATCCATACACCGCGTTCGTCGGCCGGCCCTGCGACGTCGCCAGGCTGCGGATGGCGTAGAAGGCCCGATAGCAGAACGCGGTCCCATCGATAAGGAACGCCCGGCCCGGCGGCATCTTAAGCTTTGGAAGGAATAGGGGTGCTGAGTAATTACTGAGGTGTTGAAAAACGAGTTGGAGAGGGATGACACAGATTTTCAAAGGATGATTTCACGGATTGCGCTCGTCGAGATCTCATCTGTGTCATCGCTTTGGTGAATCTGTGGAATCATGCCACTGGTCGGTCATCATCCGAAACTGCTGGACTGACCGAGTATTGGCCTGAAGCTCCTGCTCCACCACGTGGCCTCGATACACCGGGCCCGTCTTGATGACGCCCAACTCCACCAATCTCGCCTCCGCGCGCAGCCGCCAGGGATCCGCGGAGGAACTCGCCTGCTGGCATTTGACCCAATACGCCACGGCCTGGTCGCGATCGCCGAGGCCTTCGCTGACGACGGCCAAGCTCGCGAGCGTCCGGGGGCTGTCCGGATCCAGGCTCAACGCCCGTTCGTAGGCGCGGCGGGCGGCGTGCAGATCGCCGCGTTGCTCATCGAGCCCGCCGACTGTCACCCAGTTGGAGACCGCCTCATCGCGCTGTCCCAAACGCTCGCTCAGCAGCGCGAGGTTGGTGGCCGCTTCGAGGGAATTCGCATCCAACGCCGCGGCACGCGCATACGCTGATTTCGCCACCTCGAGCTGCCCCTGTTGTTCCAGCAGCAGGGCGAGCTTGACCCAGGTGGTCACCGCCTGATCCCGCTCGCCGAGCCGCTCGAGGACACCGGCCAGGCCCGCCAGGGCCTGCGCATGATTCGCCTCCACCTCGAGGACTTCCTGATAGAAACGCTTCGCGGACGGGAGATCCCCCCGCTGCTCAAACAGGACCGCGGCCTGCAACAACCGAGGCAGCGCGCGGGCGGGATCCCCGAGCCTTCTGTACAGCGAGCCGAGATTCGCGCTGGCCTCCAGGTAGTTGGGATCCAGGCTCAGCGCCCGCTCGTAGGCTTTCACGGCCATCTGGAGCTGACCTTGGCTTTCGTAGAGCACGCCGAGGTCGTGATGGGGCAGCGCAAACCCTGGATCAAGGCCGATCGCTTTTTGATAGCACGTCACGGCGCTGCTGACATCCCCACGGCGTTGCGCCGACAGGCCTTCTTCGCGAT
>MHGA01000001.1:19776-20113 GCA_001804415.1 Candidatus Aquivivens invisus | reverse complement strand
AATCGACTTGACAGTGCGCAGCCTTTCATAGATGGGGGGATCATGTCTTCCTCCCTAGTTGCCGCCGGAACCGCTGCCACGCGGCCTTGGCCTCTTGGAGCGAGTCGCACCGCTGGCCGAAACACGGGGTGCCATCCACCGTGACGATGACGTGCCATCGAGTGGAGCCCGAACGTTCCTGTTCAAGGCTCGCGAGATAGTGGCGATCTCGGATGGTCGCGGGAGACAACCGCAGACGCTTGGAGGTCGTGGTGTCCACCGGTTTCAGCGGAAGGCCAAGCCGGGCGGCAAACCGCCGCAGGGATTCAGGCGGTTTGAGGAATTCCACGCCCACATC
>MHGA01000001.1:2849-19737 GCA_001804415.1 Candidatus Aquivivens invisus | reverse complement strand
CACGACCCACGCCACCCGGCCATCGCACTCCACGGGGCGTTTGCGCGGGTTGGCGAAGACCCGCAGGACGACACGCGAGCGAACCACCAGCTCATGCGACACCCGCACGCACATCCCGCCTTCGCTCAGGTTGACGGAGCTGGTTGGCAAGGAGGGGGCTTGGGTCTGGGCGCGCGGTTCGACCGGATCGATCTCGACGCGCCCCTGAAAGTCAACCCGCCTGAGCTTGCGGCGCTCTTCGATGACGCCTGAGGCCATGACAGGGGTATTGTAGTAGGCTCAGGCGGGGCTTGCAACCTGTGTCAGCCTACGCGAGCTTATTGCTGACGAGCCATGGGTGTCCAGCGGAGGACGGGCACAAGGCGCGGGTCATACCGCATCGGGTGCCGGCGCAACCACTGGAACACATCACCGAAGCGCTGGAGGAAGGCTTCCACGTCAAGACCCAGGTAGGCGGGGGTGTATCGTTTGAGGTAGCCGGTCGCGGAACGGGCCAGCGTCAACGCCCCGGCTGGATTACCTTTGGACCAGTGGTGGAACGCCACCGCAGCCTGAATGAGACCCTGGTAGAAATGTTTTGAGCGACCGGCCGTCTGCAGCCAGAGCTGCTCAAGGATCTCGTGGCATTCAAAAAACTGGCGGGCGTTGAACCGGTCGACGCCTTCCCGCAGACGAGGGTCAACCGGGGTCTCGGGGCTAGCAACAGCGGCACGCGGGAGCCGAGGCGTGCTCAAGCGCCTGGAGGACTTCCTGCGTGTGCCCTTCGACCTTGACCTTGGGGAAGATCTTCGCGATGCGACCTGCTTCATCAATGATCACCGTGGTGCGTTCAATGCCCAGATAGGTTCGTCCATACAGGGACTTCTGCTTGTACACGCCGTAGGCCTTACAGACCGACGCGTCCACGTCGCTCAGCAGCGGAAAGGTCAGGCGATATTTCTTGGCGAAGCGCTGGTGGGATGCGGTGTCGTCTCGACTGACGCCCAGGATGACGGTGTGGCGCGCCGCCACCTTCCTGAGATGCTCCTGGAAGCTGCATGCCTCTTTGGTGCATCCCGGCGTGTCATCTTTCGGGTAGAAGTACAGCACGACCTTCTTCCCTCGGAACTCGGCTAACTTCACCGGCTCGCCCTCTTGATCGCTGAGCTGAAACTCCGGCGCCTTCTGTCCCACGGCCAACGTCCTGCTCATCTCTTCCTTGTCCCTTGTCCCTTGTCGCTGTTATTGAGATTCCCGCAACACCGCGACGAGCTCCTGAAACGCGGCGGGGGTCAGCACCCCCGTCATCATGGTCCCATTGACCACGTAGGTGGGCGTGCTGTGCACCTTAAGACGAGCCGCCTCCTCGATGTCGCGCTTGACGGCTTCCATCCCCCGCCCGGCCTGCAGGCACTCGCGAAACACCGGCACGTTCACGCCTGCCGCTTCCGCATCGCCCTCAAGCTCAGCGAGGTTGTAGAACATCCCGGCCAGCTTGCCAAACAGCCGATCATGCAGCGCCCAGAATTTTCCCTGCTCGTGGGCGCATTCGGTGGCGGCGGCGATCTGGCAGGCGTTGGGGTGCACCGTGCGCTGCACCTTGTCGTTGCACGCCTGATCCAGCGGGTAGTGCTTGAAGGTGAATGACGCGCGACTGCGATGTCCCGCGAGCATCAGCGCGTTGAATTTTGCGGCCCGCTGGCACGACGGGCAGAGAAAATCGCTGAACTCCACCAGCCGGATCGCCGCACCGGGGCCGCCCAGCGTGGGATCGCCCGTCGTCGTCACCCCGACGCGCGGCTGTTGCCTCACGAACTCCGCCATCTGCCTGCGCAGACTTCCCGGAGGCCCCTCGATGGCGAAGCGCGCGGTGGCCTGCACGCTGACGGAGCCGGCGATCCCGGTGATGACGACCCCCCAGAACATCGCCACCACCGCGACCCGAGCCTGCGGCCGCCACGTCATCAACGAGGCGCCCAGGCCGCGAATCACCTGCGTCAACCGCTTGCCCGCCGCCGAGGCCGCGCACCACGTCAGGCCGATGTTGATCGCATAGCTGCCCAGACACGCCGGGCACAGATACCCGATCCGGGTCACCATGATGACCAGCAGCACGGCGTCAACCGCCACGAAGATCACGCCGAGGCCGGCCAACGCCGAGAAGGCGCGCTCGGCCCACTCGGGAAATTGCCAGGCGATGGTGGCCAGTGTCAGGGTGGCGAGGTAGCCGATCAGCCCCCACAGCGAGAGAGGCAGCCCGAGGAGGCTCCCGAAGGGGCTGGCCGCAACGGCATGGCAGTTGAACAGCGTGCCGGCGGCTGAGCACCCCACCCCGCCGATCAGCTCGCCGCGCAGGAGCGCAACATGGACGAGCGTGAGGTACATGCACAGCCCGATGCCGATGAGGCTGAGCAGGCTGCACCCCCACGCCAACCGTGCGGATCGCATGGGCTTACTTTACGTCGCCTTTCCGCAACCGTCAAGAGACGCGTCGTCTGTGTTGATCATCCCGTGTGGCGCATGCCGGCGGCGATGCCGTTGATCGTCAGGGCCAGCGCGCGATCAAGCTCGCCTCTGCGAAGCCTTGGCGAAGCAGGACGCGTCCCCTGTCGGTTGCGCCGCTGGCCCAGCAACCGCGCTTGCAAGAGGCTGATCGGATCCAGATAGGGATTGCGCAGGCGGATGGCGTTTTGCAACACATAGTTCTGATCCAGCAACTCTCGCTGCCGGGTGATCGACAACACCGCCTGGCGGGTTGCGCGGTATTCCGACTCGACGGCGCGGAAGATCCGCCGCCCGAGCGACGCCGGTTTGACCAGCCCCGCGTAGGTCAGCGCGATGCGCATATCGGCCATGCTCAGGCTCGTCTGGATGAAATCAACCATCACATGGAACCAAGGGAAGTCTTCATAGAGCTGTTGCAGGACGCGCAGGCCGCTGCGATGGCAAGCGCAGAACCGCGCAACCGCCCGGCCGAACGGGAACCAGCCGGGAAGCACATGGCGGCCCTGCACCCAGCTGAACACCCAAGGGATCGCGCGCAGATCTTCAATCCGTTTTGAGGTGTTGCGGCGCGAAGGGCGCGAGCCGATGCGAAACTCGCTGATGATGTCGATGGGGGTGGCCTGCTCGAAGTAGCGGACAAAATCCACATCCTCGTACACCGCGCTGCGATACGCGCCATACGCCTCCTGCGAGAGCTGCTCCATCACCTGCTCCCACTCCGGCAATCGTGTCGCAGGCTTCGGCGTCAGCAAGGTGGCCTCGAGCACGGCCGACAAGACGAGCTCGAGATTGCGCATCGCCATCATCGGATTGGCGTATTTGGCGGCGACCACCTCGCCCTGCTCGGTGATCTTGATGCGCCCCTGCACGGTTCCGGCGGGCTGGGCGACGATAGTCTGATGCAGGGGCCCCCCGCCGCGGCCGATCGTCCCGCCGCGGCCGTGGAACAATTGGAGCTTGACCCGGTGGGCGGTGGCGAGCGCATGGAGACGCCGCTGCGCTTGGTAGAGCTCCCAGTTGGCGGTGAAAAACCCGCCGTCTTTGTTCGAATCCGAATAACCCAATTGGATCTGCTGCAGGTTGCCGCGGGATTTCAGATGATGTTGATAGGCCGGATGGTCGTAGAGTGTGGCCATCGTCTCATGCGCGCGTCGCAGATCCTCGATGCCTTCAAACAAGGGGATGATGTGGACCGCGCTGCGCCACCCCACCGAGGTGCGGCGGAACAGGTCGGCCTGCTGGCAGAACCACAGGGCGATCAGCACATCGCTGGGCTGATGGGTCATGCTGATGATGTAGCCGTCGATCGCTTCGGGGTCGACCTGCTCGAGATGCTCGCCCATCACCTTGAAGGTGCGCAGGACTTCCTGCGTCTGGGGGGAGGCTCCGCGCAGCAGATCGACGTAGGTCGGCTGCGCCAACAGGGTGGTGAGCAATGACTGCCGGTGATCTTCCGGCATCGTGCGCGGATCGCTGCCGCAAAGACCCTGGAGTGTGACCAGCTCGGCAAAGGCGTCGAGATGCCGCCGGCTATGATCACGCACATCCAACCGGGCGAAACAGAACCGGAAGAGATCGACCTGCAAGGCCAGCTTGGCCACGGCGCTTTCGGCGATCGGATCGGCCTGGTGGAAGGCCAGACTCTGCCGGATCCGCGCGAGATCCTGCTGCAGCTCATCGGCGCTGAGATACGCATCCTCCGTCGAGGTGGGATGTCGCAGCATGTGCCGGAGGCGATGGCTCATGATGGTCAGTTGCTGCGCGTAGGGCTGATGAGGGTAGCGCGCATCGAGGGATTCCGCGAGCGCCGGAAAGCTGCGACGGCCGTTGCGCACCATCCGCAGGAACGCCGGATGCATCCGGCAGAGTTGATCCGAATGGGTCAGTTTCGTCTTGAGCTGCTCGAGGGAATCGAGATACTTGGCAAGGATCGCCTGGCGATAGCGGACGAGCGCCCACCGCACGGTCTGATGGGTGACGTGGGGGTTGCCGTCCTTGTCTCCGCCGATCCAGCTGCCGAACCGAATCATGGGTCTGCAGGGAAGGGGTTGACGGTAGACGCGCTGCGCCTCCGCCTGGAATTCCAGCATGGTGTCCGGCAGGGCGTCGTACAGGATGGAGGAAAGATAATACAGGCCATGCTCGACTTCGTCTTCCGGCGTGGGGTGGTGCGAGCGCAACTCATCCGTTTGCCAGAGGCTCATGATCTCTTCGTAGAGCCCCTGGACGATCCGCTGCTCCTCTTTCGGGGTGGGACGCATCACCTCGCGTTGCAGCAACCGGTCCCAGATCTGCCGGTGCTTCGCCAGCACCGTCGGCGGGAGCGCCTGGGTGGGGTGCGCGGTCAGCACGAGGATGATCGACAGGCGTTCCAGTTGCTCGGCGAGCTCCTGCGCGCGGACCTGAGCGGTCGAGAGCCGATGGATCACGTCATCGATCGACCCGCGCGCCGGATGAAATCCGGGCAGGCTTTCATAGTGGCGCTTCCGGCGCAGTCGGTGGTTTTCCTCCGCGACGTTGACCAGCTGGAAGTACACCGAGAAGGCCCGGACGACCTTGGTGGCGGTGGCGACATCGAGGCCGCCGAGCCGCGTGCGCAGGGACGCCTCATCGGCTCGGCGCCCCTGGCGTCGGACGCGGATCGCCAGTTTGCGAATCCGTTCCTCGGTATCAAAGAGGCTGCGGCCTTCCTGGTGGATCAACACGCGGCCCAGCAGCTCTCCCAGGAACCGGACATCCTGCCGCAGCGGCAGCAGCTTCTGTTGATGGGACACGTTAGCGTTGAGTGCCATCGGTGAGACTGGAGACATGAGACAAGAGACCAGAGACCATGACCCACGGTTTTTCTTGAGTCTCAGGTCTCATGTCTCGGGTCTCAGGTCTGAAGGTGTTCGAAGATCACGGAGTAATCCAGGTCGCCTTTGCCGGTTGCTTCCGCCTCGGCAAAGAGCTGGCGCACGACCTCGGTCACCGGCAGTCGGAGCGCCAGCTCCTGAGCCACCTGCTTCATCAACTCGAAATCTTTGCGCATCAGTTTCAGGGCGAAGTGCGGACTGAAATCCCCTTTCAGCATCGTCCCGCCTTTGGATCGATACCAGGGCGAAGGAAACGTGCTGCCCTCGATCACCTTCAGCAGCAGCTCAGGATCGACGCCGCACCGCTTGGCCAACACCACCGCCTCAGACAAACCCGCCATCAGGTGGCCGAGCATCAGGTTGGTCGCCAGCTTCAGCGCGCAGCCCATCCCGACGTTGCCCGCATGGATGACCGTCTTGCCGATCGCCCGCAGGATCGGCTCGCACCGCTTGAGGGTCTGCGGCAATCCCCCGACGAGGATCACCAACGTCCCCTCGGCGGCCGGCCCTTTGGAGCCGACGACCGGCGCGTCAAGAAATTCGGCGCGCTTCGTCGTGACGGCGCCCGCGAGCTTGCGCGAGGTGGCCGGCGAAACCGTGCTCATGTCGATCAGGACGGCTCTGGGCTGAATCCCCTCAATCACGCCGTCGGCTCCGAGCACCACCTGCTCCACATCGTCAGGCCTTGAGACCATCGTGACAACTGCCTCAACCTCCGAGGCGACATGCGCCGGACTCCTGCCTGCCTTCGCGCCGAGCTTCAGCAACGGCTCCATCTTCGCCGCGGTGCGGTTCCAGACCACCAACGGAAACCCCGCCCTCGCGAGGTTCGCCGCCATCGGTGCCCCCATCGTCCCGAGGCCGAGGAATCCGACACGGGGTTTGGTTGAGAGGGTCATGCGGGCCATGGCGCAATCGCTGAGTGACTCCACCAGTGACTACGTGGCTGAGTGGAAAAGCGCTTCGGCCACTTCGTCACTTCGCCACTTCGCCGCTCACGTGGCTCGACCGAGCGCGATGGTGGAGGAGGAGTTGTTTGACTTCCCCGATGGCTTTCGTCACGTTGATGCCGCGGGGACAGGCGTCGGTGCAATTGAAGATCGTGCGGCAGCGCCAGACGCCGCTGGACTGGTTCAGGACTGCGAGGCGTTGGGCTTTCGCGTGGTCGCGGCTGTCAAAGAGGAAGCGGTGCGCTTGCACGATCGCGGCGGGCCCAAGATACTCGTGGTTGGCCCAGAACGAGGGGCATGCGGTCGTGCACGCGCCGCAGAGGATGCATTTCGTCGTGTCATCGAACCGCTCCCGCTCCTGAGGACTTTGCAATCGCTCCTTGTCAGGCGGCGGGTCTTGAGCGACGAGATACGGCGTGACGCGGCGGTACTTGTTGAAGAAGCCCTCCATGTCGACGATGAGATCCTTGACGACCGGGAAACCCCGCATCGGCTCGATGACGATCGGCTGGCGAAGGTCCTTGATCAAGACCTTGCACGCCAGGCGGTTCTTCCCGTTGATCATCATCGCATCCGAGCCGCAGATCCCGTGCGCGCAGGAGCGGCGAAACGCGAGACTCCCGTCGTGGCGCCACTTGACCGCGTGGAGGGCGTCCAGCACGCGATCCGTCGGCTCCGCCTCGACCGTCACGTCCTGCCAGGACGGCGGCCGGTCCTGCTCTGGAGAATACCGCCGAATCTTGAGCGCGATGTGCATCTGCAGAAATCGTTGTGGAAGACCACCCACCTGTGTATCATAGGGGGCATTCGCAAGGAGGTCAATGCCGCGAACGATACTCTGGGGCCTGCGCACCAAACTACTGGTTTTGTGGGTGCTGTTTGCCGTCCTCTTTGTGGGCGTCACCAACCTGATCGCGTTTCAGACCGCGTTTGACGCGCAGTTCAAGCAGCTGCGCCAGACGCTGATGGCCATCGCCACGACGGCCGCCCTGCAGATCGACGGCGATCTCCACGCCCAGATCCCGCTCCATCCCACGAGCGTCACCTTGCCCACCTATCAGGGCCTCGCGGCCAAGCTGCGCGCGGTCCGCGATGCCCATCCGACCATTCGCTACGTGTACACCCTCGCCCCCTCCGACGCGCCCGGGGTCTGGCAGTACGTCGCGGATGCGGAAGGACGCCGCACGTCCTTCCCCGGCGAGCGCTACAACGCCTCGCGCTACCCCGCGATGATGGCCGGATGGCGCGGACCCAGCGCCGATCCGAAGATCACCCTCGATGAGTGGGGGGCGCTGCTGTCAGGCTACGCCCCCATCAAGGCGTCCGACGGGCGCGCCGTGGGGGTCCTGGCCATCGACATGTCGGGTCAGGAGGTGCTGCGCACCCAGGAGAACCTCCGGCGATGGCGCGTCATGATCATCGTGCTCGGCCTGTGCATGGCCGTGATCTTTGGGGCGAGGCTCGCGCAATGGTTCTCGCGGCCGATCCGCCTGCTCGTGCAAGGCGCCCAGCGCATCGGCGAGGGCGATCTCCAGTACCGCGTGCCGATTGCCTCCCATGATGAGGTAGGCCTGTTGGCGACGTCCTTCAATCGCATGGCCGCACAGTTGGCCGAATCGCTCCAGCGCTTGAAGGATCACGTCTTCGCCACCCTCCAGTCGCTCACGGCCGCCCTTGAGGCGAAAGACGTCTATACCCGCGGGCACTCCGAACGCGTCTCGTTCTACGCCACGCGGATGGCCCGCCACATGAACCTGCCGGCTGACCAGGTCGAGATCATCAGCCAGTTCAGCCGCTTGCACGACATCGGGAAAATCGGCATCAGGGAAGGCATCCTGACGAAACCCGGGAAGTTGACGCCGGAAGAGTTCGACCAGATCAAACAGCATCCCGAGATCGGGTATAAAATCCTGGTCCCCCTGAACCCTCCACCGGTCTCTCTTGAAATCGTCCGGCATCATCATGAGCGCCAGGACGGCACGGGGTATCCCGATCAGATCGACGGCGCGAAGATCCCGATGGCCGTGGCGATCGTCACCGTGGCCGACGCGTTCGATGGGATGACCGGCTACCGGCCCTACCGCACCAGCCCCATGGTGTTCTCAGAGGCGGCCGCCGAGCTGCGCCGGTGCAGCGGCACGCAGTTCCACCCCGCGGCGGTCGACGCCCTCATCGAGATCTTGCAGGAAGAAGGCAAGCTCACATAAAGCAGTTAGCAATGAGCACACAGCACACAGAGACATGTCCTGTGTGCTAGGTGCTGTGTGCTGGTCTTAATACGTGCGGGGCTTCGGGGGGAAGCGGGTGATGGTGACGGGCTTGTAGTCGAGCCGCAGACGATCGCCCTCAAGAGAGGCCAGCGAGTGCTTCAACCAGTTCGCATCGTCGCGGGTCGGGAAATCCTCGCGACAATGCGCCCCGCGGGATTCCTGCCTGGCCAGCGCCGCCACCGTTGTCGCCCAGGCCAGATCTAACAGGCACCCCAGCTCCAGGGCTTCTTCCAACTCCGTATTAAACCGCACGCTTTTGTCCTGAAGGCCCACCCGGCGCTGGCGCATCCGAAGCTGGGTGATCGCCGCCAACGCCTCTTTCAACCCGTCCTGCGTCCGAAACACCGAGACGGAGTCCATCATCACCTGCTGCAGCTCCTCGCGAATCCTCCCCGCCGACTCCCCGCCGAGGTTCATGGTGAAACGATCCAGCATCTCATGGGCGGGGCCTTCGGCGTCGGGCTCCAGCGACGGTGGGTCCGCCTTCGCGGCCCACTCGGCCACGCGCCGGCCTCCCCGCGACCCGAACACGATGATATCCACCAGGGAGTTCGTCCCCAGACGGTTGGCCCCATGCACCGACACGCAGGCGCACTCTCCCGCCGCATACAACCCCGGCACCGCCTGGCTGCCGGCATCGCGGATCACCTCGGCATCGATCGTCGTGGGGATCCCGCCCATGGCGTAGTGGGCCGTCGGCTGGATGGGAATCGGCTGGCGGTGGGGATCGATCCCGAGGTAGGTCTGGACGAAATCGGTGATGTCCGGCAGCTTCTTGTCGAGCACCTCGCGATCCAGGTGCGTGAGATCAAGGTGCACGTAATCCTTGCCTTGAATGCCCCGTCCCTCGCGAAGCTCCAGGTAGATCGCCCGGCTACACATATCGCGGGGGGCCAAATCCAGCAAGGTCGGCGCGTAGCGCTCCATGAACCGCTCGCCGAGCGCGTTGCGCAAGATCCCGCCTTCCCCCCGCGCCCCTTCCGTAATGAGAATGCCGAGCTTGTAAATCCCCGTCGGGTGGAATTGGAAGAACTCCATGTCCGCCAGCGGCAAGCCGCGCCGGAGCACCGCCGCGCATCCATCGCCGGTCAACGTGTGGGCGTTGGAGGTCACCTTGTACATGCGCCCGAAGCCGCCCGTCGCCAACAGCACGCCCTTCGCCTGGAAGACGTGCAGCTCGCCCGTGGCAAGCTGCCAGGCTGCAATCCCGCCGCAGCGCCCCTCCGGCATCAGCACATCGAGCAGATGGAACTCGTCGAAGAACCGCACCTGCTGTTTGATGCATTGCTGGTAGAGCGTCTGCAGAATCATGTGGCCCGTCCGGTCGGCGGCGTAGCAGGACCGGCGGACGGGCGCTGCGCCGAATTCCTTCGTGTGCCCGCCGAATCGCCGCTGGTCGATCTTGCCCTCGGGCGTGCGGTTGAACGGCAGCCCCATGTGCTCCAGCTCGTAGACGACCTTGATGGCCTCCTGGCACATGAACTCCACGGCGTCTTGATCCGCCAGGTAGTCGCTGCCCTTGACCGTGTCGAACATGTGCCATTCCCAGCTGTCCGGCTCGAGGTTGCCCAGCGCCGCCCCGATGCCCCCCTGGGCGGTGCCGGTGTGCGATCGCGTCGGATAGAGCTTGCTGACGACGGCCACCGAGCACGATTTGGACGCCTGCAAAGCGGCCATCAGCCCGGCCCCTCCCGCCCCGACGATGACGACGTCGAATTGATGCCGAACCACCGGACGTTTAGGCATGTGCGACAGGTTTGAAGAAGAGCGCGACGTACACCCCCAACACCAACAGGCCACCGCACACGGCATAGAGCCCGCCGAGTACGAGCCGGCGCCACATCGGATGATGGAGGTAGTCATCGATGAGGATGCGCGCCCCGTTGATCCCGTGCAGCATCGCCAGGACGAGCATCGCCAGGTCATACCCCCGCCACAGCACCCCGGCGTATCGCTTCGCGACAAACCAGTAGTCGATCTCATCGATGCTGTTGATGAGGTGCATCAGGGCCAGGTGGCCCAGCGCGAGAAACAGCAACACCACGCCGGAGAAGCGCATGAAGACCCACGACCACAGCTCGAAGCCCCCGGATGGTTTCTCTCGCGCGAACGCAACCGATTCCTTCATATCCTCGTACTTTCTTTTTTCCTTGCCCCTTGTCCCTTATTTCTGAACGATGTGGCCGACCATGATGATGGTGACGGGAATCATGATGAGAACAAACAGCACCATCTGAACCGTGAAGAGCTGACGGTGAAATCGAGTGAGGTCCACCCAGAAATCGAAGAGGATAATCCGCACCCCGTTGAGGGCGTGGAACAGCACCGCGGCGACGAGGCCGATCTCGAGGACCTTGAAGACGGGATGGCGGTAGAGCGCGATGACGGCGTTGTAGGCTTGAGGGCCCAGGACGATCAGCGCGGTATCAAGGATATGCAGGCACAGAAAGATCAGCACGCCCACACCGGTGATCCGGTGCAGCGCCCAGGACCATTGCCCGATGCCACCGCGGTACCACATGGATTAGCGACAAGTGACAAGTGACAAGTGACAAGCGCTCATTGGGACCTGACCGCGTAGGGAGTCGGATCCGCGACGCCGGCGAGGCGGAAGGCGCGCCGGCGCTCCGCGCATTTGTTGCAGTCGCCGCAGTGGCGTCGCCCGCGGGGCTGAAGACAGGAGAACGTCAGTCGGAATGGTTGGTCCCCCATGGCGGCGATCAGTCGGGTTTTCGTGAAATGTCGTAAGGGTGTCGCGATCTGGATCGGACGGTCTAAGGCCTGCCGCAAGCAATCCCCCGCTTGATGAAAGAAGCGGGGCGTGGCGTCACCAAATGGGTTGCCGACCAGCGTGCCCAACGCCAACCGGCTGACTCCCTGACGCGCCGCGTAGATCGCCGCCGCGCTTAACAACAGCAGGTTGCGACCCGGCAGATACACGGCCGCGTCGCGACTGTGCCGGGAAGGCACCGAACGCCCTGTCAGACTCCAGTGGTGTCCATAGAGAGAGGCGACCGGCAGATCCAACACGACGAGGGGACGGAGCCGCGGATGACGAATCGCCTGCAGCCACTTCCGTAGCCACCACTGTTCCGCCGACTCCCACCGCAACCCGCACCGCACGTACACCGGCGCCACGTGGTAAGCCCGTTGGAGGAGTCGCACCACCAGACAGAGGCTCTCAACCCCTCCGCTCACCAGCGCGACGACCCTCTTCCTCATGAAGTCCCAGCCTAACAAGCGCATTAAGAAAAGTCAATGCAACCAAGTTTGACCAACACCAAACTCGTTGATCGTCAACTTTTCACTGGTCACTGGTCACTAGTCACTGGCCTGTGCTATACTACGTCCACCATGGGCGAACGGCCGCGCTACCTCAGAAGACGGCTCCTGGTTGAGCCGACCTATCAGTTATCGTTCTTCTTCAAGCTGCTCAGCGCCATCGTCGCGGTGGGGTTCCTCAGCGCCTTCCTCGCGATCGCCATCACCATGCGCAATCTCGCCAGACCCGAGGCGATGGAACAGCCCCTCCTCCATGGCGCGCTGATCGGAATCCTCCTGGCGCTCTTCATCAACCTCATCATCGCCATCCCCATCGCGTACTACATCGGCCTGCGCCAAAGCCACCGGATCGTCGGCCCGCTGGGGCGCATGATGCGGTCGCTCGAAGCCATCGGCCGAGGCGAGTCCGCCAACGGCCTCAGCCTCAGGAAATCCGACGTCCTCAAAGCCATCGAGGGCGCCATCAACCAGATGGCCCGCGACATTGAGCGGCGCCTCCAGAAACCTCCTCGTTCAGAGTAAGTCGCATCCACCCATGCGCCTCGAAGGGGCCGTCGCCCTCGTCACCGGCGGGGCGCACCGCCTCGGCCGCGCCATCGCCCTCAACCTCGCCGCCCGCGGAGCGCGCGTCCTCATCACCTACCGCACCGCTCACCGCGAGGCCCGTCTCACCCTCTCGGACCTTCAGGCATCCGGCGCGCGCGCCGAGGCGTTCCGTCTCGATGTGGCCAACGCGCGGGAGGTGCAACGGGTCTTCGCACAGATTGCGCGCAAGATTGGCCGCTTGGACATCCTCGTCAACAACGCCGCCGTCTTCCAGCGGACCCCCTTCGCCCGACTGACTGAGCGCGACTGGGACCTCCACCTGGATACGAATCTCAAAGGCGCGTTTCTCTGCGCGCTTTCGGCCAGCCGCCTGATGCAGGCACGCGGGGGCAAGATCATCAACATCGCGGACTGGGCCGGCGAACGGCCCTACCGCGATTACCTGCCCTACTGCGTCTCGAAAGCCGGGGTGATCGCGCTGACCAAATCACTCGCCAAGGAACTGGCACCCTCCATCCAGGTGGTGGCCGTGGCCCCGGGCCCGATCCTCCCGCCCCAGGATTTCACCCCCGCCCAGCGCCGGCGCGCCATCCAACGAGTCCCGCTCAAACGCTGGGGCTCTCCGGAAGACATCGCCAACGCGGTCGTCTTTGCGATCGAAGGCACGGATTTCATGACGGGTTCGACAATCTTCGTCGACGGTGGACAACTGATCGCATGATGAGTTGGCGGGTTGGCGAGTTTGCGCGTTCAAGAACACGCCAACGCGACAACGCGCTAACGCGATAACGGATGTACTACGTCACTAAAATTATCCATTTCTGCTACGGGCATCGCCTGCTGAACTACCAGGGCAAGTGCCGCGATTTGCACGGACACAATGGCAAGGTGGAAGTGGAGCTTGAGGCCCGACAACTCGACCGGCGGGGGATGGTGCGGGATTTCACCGAGATCAAAGCCCGGCTCCAGCAGTGGATCGACACACATCTCGACCACAAGATGATCCTCCGCCGGGACGATCCGGCGCTTGCTGCCCTGCGCAAGCTCAAGGAACCCCTCTATGTCATGGAGGCCAACCCCACCGCTGAGAACTTGGCCAAGCTGATCTTTGACCAGACCAAGCGTCTCGGCTTTCCCGTCCGCTCCGTCAGCCTCTGGGAAACCCCCTCCTCCTTCGCCGCCTACCACACATCCCAAGATTGACAAGAGTAAAAAAGTAAAGTATATTTACTATAGAGAATCCAGAAGGAGGCAAGGAGCCATGATACTTGTCAAACGGTCTCGAAAGAATCAGGTGGCGATTCCCAAAGCGATCTTGGAGCGTGCCGGCCTCGGACCGGAGGACGTCTACTTCCGCATCGGCTATCAACATGGCGCGATCGTCTTGCGGCCGATTGAGATTGAGGACAAGATTCCTCCTGAGGCGTTGGAGCGCTTTAAGGCGAAAGTCCTCAGGGGCCAACCGGGTGATCGATCATTCGACTCAATGGAGGAATTGATTCGGGATTTGAAACGGAAACGCTAACGCATGGCCCGTCATCTTGTTTCTACCGAGAAGTTTCGACGGGCGTACCGCCGATTGTCGGCCTCCAATCAACAACTGGTTGAAAAGGCGTTGGAACAATTGGGCGGATACCTCAAGACAGGACTCGCTCCGGTAGGTCTTGGAATCACCAAGTTGGCACCGGGGGTGTTTGAGGTCCGCGCAGGTCTGGATGTGCGGATTGTCTACGTCGAAGAAGGCCCTCGATGTTTCCTCGCGCTGCTTGGTGACCATGACGAGGTACGGCGGTTCCTCAAGCGACAGTGATCCACGGTTCTTTCCTCATCTGGTAGCCTCTCGCCCTTCTCAATCGTTGTAACCATCAGGTATATTTAAGGTAACATCCCGAAAACGCAAACCCCGAGCAATCGGGGGACGCCCCCCATGCTTTGCTCCGCAAAGCAAGCCTGGGGGGCCCCGCAGGTTCCCCCCATTCTTGCTTTCGCAAGAAAGCTAGGGGGTGTGGGGCAAAGCCACGGACCTTACCGGCTCGACAGCAGTAAGCTCGTAGGCAATATGAATCTTACTGCTTACTGCCGACGAGCTGTCGAGCTGAAGAGATCGCCGGGCTGCCGAAGGATGACGACGGCAGTCCGGCGACTTTTTATGCTCACTCAACCGACACACAGGCACGCTACAACCAGGCTCAAAGCCCCGAGCGGCTTGCGAAGAGCGCTCTCGCTGACGCTCGCCATCGCTGTTGGTACGTCTTGCCTTCCAGTATTTCCCCACCATGCTCTCGCAACCCCCGCTGTCACCGCTGATCTTTCGAAACTCGACCTGGCGGCGGTGACGGTGCCGGAGGAATGGGGGTATGTCGTTGAGACCTGGACGCCGACCGATCAGCGACCCGCAGGTCTCGTCATCCACCTCCAAGACCTCCACGTCCATCCGGAAGCCCAAGCCAACTTAAGCCAGCTGATCGGCCATCTGCACGACCGGTTGGGTATCCAGTTGGTCGGTGTGGAGGGAGCCGAGGGCTTCTGCGAGACGCAGCTCTATGCCAGCCTCCCCGATCCCCCATCCACCGAGCGCATCGCCCGCCTCTTCCGCCAGGAAGGGTTGCTCACCGGCGCTGAATACTACGCCATCACGCATCCGGAGGCGGTCACCCTCTGGGGCATCGAAGACGAAGCACTCTACCTCAATCACCTCAGCACGTATCAGGAAGGCGCCGCGCAGCGCGCCCAAGCCGAAGCCACCATCGGGAAGCTGCGCGAGATGTTGCAGCCGCTCACGAAGCGGTGGTATCCGAGAGCGCTGCAACGACTCTCCGCGCTGCGCGATACCTACGAAGAGGGCGAGCCCGACGCGTTTGCCGCCTACCTGAAGGAACTGGCCAGACTCGCTCGATTAGCCACGCCCGTTGCGCCAGTGGGCCCGCCCGCTGAGGTCGGGGGACCGATTCGGCCGGACGGTCGCTTCGCCCCAGCGTGGCTTCGCTCCCTCGGCGCTCGAGGCTCGCTCGTCCTTGACGCTACGCGTCAAGGACACCATGCCCGCTCGCCCCTCGCGACGCCGGCCTCACGGTCCCCCTCCCCGCGGGCGGGCCAACGAAGCATCTCGCTTAGCTTCAGAGACTACCCGCACATCCGCGCCGCCCTCAAGGCCTACGAGCTGTATCCCCGACTGAACATGCGCCAGGTCGAGGAGGAGCGCCGGAACCTCCTCACTGCCCTGTGGCCGCTCGCAACCGCCGACGACCATCAGCGGCTCACCACCTTCGCGGATCGCGCCTCAACCAGTCCTGTTGCGGCGATGCGCTATCACGCCGCCCTCCTTGGGCTCGCACGAGCCCGTGGGTTGTTAGCGGATCGGCATGCCTATCGCGCCTTCCGCCAGTACGTCCGCTACGTCAGGCTCTCTCAGCAGCTTCGCTCAACGGCATTACTTGATGAGCTCCGTGAACTTGAGCACGTGGCCGAGACCTCGCATCTGAAGACCGAGGAGCAACGAACCCACGCCCGCCTGCTGCGCCAGGTCGAGCTGCTCGACCATCTCATCCACGTCAAGCTCTCTCCCCGCGACCTCGCCGACTACCGCGCCCTCCGCGCTTCGCTCACCACCGAGACACTGTGGGGTGAGCTCGCGCGAGTGACCAGTGGTCAGTGGTCGGTGACCAGTGAAGAACTTCGACGTCTCATCGACAATCTCACAATTCACGAACGGTTCTACGAGTTGGCGGTCAAGCGCGACGAGGCGCTGGTCGCCAATCTCGCTCGAAAGATGCGCAACGACGGCGCCGACACGGCCCTCCTCATCGCCGGCGGGTTCCACACGCCGGGGCTGACGGCGCAGTTGAAGGCGCGAGGCCTCGCCTACGCCGTCATCTCCCCGAAGATCGACGGCGAGTTGGATGAAGCGTCCTATGATGAGCGGCTGCGCAATGTGATTCCCTCCGTTGAAGAGCTCTCGGAGAAGCTCGATCACTTCGCGCTCGTGCCCCCGTTGGCGACCGGCACCGGAGGTCCGTCAACCCCCACGACGGAATTCCGCGTCAACCGGCCGGGCGCGGCGCCCGATCAATCGGAGCAAGGCCCGCGCCTGTCGAAGCGCGCCGCGATCTTCTTAAGTTTCTTGACCCAGAAGGCGCGGGAACTCGCCAAGCAGGGGGTCGAGAAACTTCAGGAGCTGCGCCCCTGGATCAACGCCCATCCGAAAGAGGCCGCGCTCTACAGCCTCGCCCTGACGTGGGAATCCGGCAAGGTCATCCTCTCAGCGATGGGGCTGGACATCCCCGTTGGCACCGGTGAGGGCACCCTCCTGGCGATGGGGGTGGTGGGGGGCGGGAGGGGTGGCAGATCCTCTCCGGAGGATCAAGACAGAAGAAAGTTTGAAGACGCTCTTGCTGATTTCCGCGATCTTCACAGGAGTACCCGCTTGGGCAGGCAGCGGAGGATCACTGTCTTCGCTTCCCGCGTCGATCCGGCCGTGCTCGCCCAACTGGTGCCCACCTTC
>MHGA01000001.1:0-2835 GCA_001804415.1 Candidatus Aquivivens invisus | reverse complement strand
CGATCCCGACGATGACGTCCGCCAGACCGCGGAGGAGACGCTCACCGCCTGCGCGCCCCGCGTTGATCCGACCGTCCTCGCCCAGCAGGTGCCCACCTTCGTCACCAATCTCCGCGATTCTCGCTGGGTCGTCCGCTTGGCTACGCTGAACACCCTCCACGCCTTCGTCCCCCGCGTCGATCCGGCCGTGCTCACCTCGGCTGTCGCGCCTTCGGTCACCAATCTGGCAGATGTCTACAAGGCCGCGCAGGATATGCTGCTGGCGTTGGCGGGGCGGCCCTCGTTACGTCCGGTGCTTCTCGAGCAGGGCGTGGGCCCTCGCGAGATGGGATTCGAGGAGCTGACAGCCTGGCAGGCCTTTTGGCTGGCTGAGCGTCTCTTGGAGGCGCGGATCGAGGGCACGTTCCAGCGCCTCAGCTTGGGCGGTCGCGCCGTCTATGTGCACACCCTCGTCGCGCTGGCGCAAGGCCAGAAGACCTTGGCGGCGCTGGAGGCGACCACCGACCACGCTCGCACCTGGCTGACGCACCTGAGGCGGCTCGAAGCCGTGGACGAGGCGTTGGGCTTGTGGTCGGTCGGGGCCGAGCTGCATCTGGAGGTGCCGTCCCTCTCCGCTGCGCAGGCTGACGCGTTCCGTCGCGCCGCCCAGCGCCTCATCCGGGGCGTGGGACCGCACCACTTGCTACTGTTCGAGTCGCACGCGCCGGTGACGGTCGAAGGCCAGACAGTCCTTCCGTTGGATATACGGCTGTTGCCGGCGATGCCCAGCACCTTTCGGCTGTTGCTCACCCACCTGTTGGCTGATCCAGCGGCCTTCGATGCTGAGCCGTGGGTCGGGGCGCATTACAGCGTCGGGGTCGATCTAGACAGGCACCTGGTGCCCATCGTCTTGGCGTTGTTCTTTGGAGATCCCGCCTGGGGCGGGCGGCTCGGGGAAGGTGGACGATTTGAGTTCGGGGTTGCCGACGCCTCGGCCGAAGACCAGTACAGTTTCCCCGGCATCCAGACGTACCGGGGCCAGAGCCTCAACCTCCAGACTGGCCAGAAGACCGACCTGACCCAGTCGAACCTGCATCTGCGCCCGCTCCGGCTGATGGCGGAGATCGTCCAAGGAACCGGAGACGCATCGACCTCGACGCTCGAACCCGTTAACCTGTACCTCAGCGACTTGGAGCGCGTCGCATGGTTTGCCGAAGCGGCAGCGGCGTTCCGCACGACGCCGTCCAGTCCGATGAGCCAGGCCTATGCGCAGTTTCTCCATCGCTGGGACGCCTGGATGACAGGACTTGGCGGCGCCCCGCTGCGCGAGCGGGTCCAGCAGGCCGAAGCGGAGATCGTGCGCACCACCGGCACGGTGGCCCATCCGGCGCTGCATACCGCCAGCAGGGCGATCGAGCAGGCGATGACGGTGGAAGCTCGCCGAGAGCTTGTTGCGCTCGTCGAGCAGAGTTTGACCGCCTTCCAGCAGGCGCAGGTGCCCGACGAGAACGTGTACCAGGCGCTTCAGTTGTATCGGTTCGCGCCGACACTGGCCACCCTCGCCGAGGCCCAGGCGGACGAGGAAGCAGGCGAGGAAGAGGAGGGAGAACCGCCCACCGCACTGGAGCAGTTGGAGGAGAGCTACGCGAACCTGCTGGAGGCGCTAGGCACTTCGCTCGGCAATCCCGAGCAGCCCTCACGGGACGTCAGCAGCCGCGCGCGGCTCCTCACCGTGCTGGCCGCTCTTGAGCCGACAGAGGCTGTAGCCTGGATCTCAAGCCGGCTCTTCGCCACGGGCGTCTCAGCCGACGAACGCCGCAGCCTGCTGGATCAACTGCGGGTTCTCAATCCACAGCAAGCCCACTCGATTGAGGAGGCGCTGCCGCGCCAAGAGCGCACCGCGCGCCCCAGCCCCGGCGCGGCGCCGATGGGCGGTGGGGTGACGCCGGCGCCAGACACCGGCACCGGGGAAGGGCCGGGGGTGGGCGCGGCCTCGCGGTTGGAGCAGCCGCAGCGCCAGATCAAGGAGGCTACGCAGCACCTCAGCGCCAGTCCTCCACGTCCCAAGGAAGCGATCCCGCTGCTGACCGACGCCATCGACACCCTGCGGCGGATCGTCGACGGAGAGCCGGCCGCGATGGACCACGCCGCAGCCAAGAGCCTCCTCGTCGAGGCGCAGCAGCTCCTGACGCACGCTCGCGCCGCCGACGGCACCCTCCTGGCGATGGCGACGCTGGGTCAGCCAGGCGGTGAGGAGGAAGAACAGCAGCAACCAGAACCGGTACCAAGTTTAGCATTGCAGGAGCTGTTTGACGGGAACGGAATCGCAATGAATGCCGCCGGTCAGCAAGAGGCAACCCGTCATTATCAAATGGCGGTCAACCGGCTGAGCGAATGGATCAACGGCATCCGCGGGCGCGCGCCTCAAACGTCACTCGAGGACATCCCGACGTTGGCCGTCATCGGGAGTTTCTCCCGGATCGGCGAGACGCTCCCGAGACTGGGCATACACCCCAATCGATCCGTCGAAGCGTACAATAAAATCAGATTTTCTGAATTGTCGAAGACGTTCCCCTCCGACATCGATCTCACGATTCCTTACGGCAGCCCCCGCTATTTGACGCGTGCACAGGCCCAAAAGATTTATGACGAACTTCCAGCCGTTCTTTCTTCTCTCTTTCAAGAGTATGGGGTGCTGATCGAAGCCCGGCTGGAGGGGGACGATCTGCAACGTCTCTCAGTCCAACACATCCCCCTGTCCAAGTTTGCCGGAACTGGTCTCCTGGACATGTACGATCGTTCGGTTGCCGCGCGACCGAGCCCGCAGGGCGAGGAAGAGCCCGCAGGGCGAGGAAG